>NZ_VCDP01000109.1:0-20386 GCF_033949345.1 Xenorhabdus littoralis | reverse complement strand
GTCTGATTTTGGCGGAATATCGACCTGTCAGCAGAATTTGAACGAGAATTCAGGCAAAAATAAGGATGGCAGGAACAGCAACGGTTTGACCCACCCTACCCAACCGCTAATATCCTTTCCTACAACAACGATCTATCGCCTGTCAGGATCGCCGCCGGGCGGCAAACGTCCAGAGCACAACCGGGGGCGTCCATATATGGCTTTACGGCCGATTTGAACTACGAATTACTCAGTGCAACCTTCCGAAACAGGCCATTGACTGACATTTAGTTTGATTTATGAACGAATTTCAAGTCTGGTTTTCAACTCACTGCCTTAAAACAGGCCGATGCAGTAAAAAAGGAGAAATCACACCACGTCACGATTAATGAGGCGTTCATCCTGACTGAGATCAGGCACTGAACGGGGAGTACAGTTCAAAAACGTGATGATGGCTTGGGTGAGTGGCTGAGAAAATTGATTGCCCGATGTGGATTCATGAAGGCGACAGTCGCACTGGCTAACAAACTGGTCCGTATTATCTGGCGCATTTTGAAGGATAATGTTGATTTTATTATGAAGAAAGCCGTGAATTAACAGGTTGAAAAAGACGTTTTATTGAGTTTGCAAACACTGATGAGAAAACGGCTATCGTCCCTGTAATAGCCTGCAGTTGACCAAGGTAGTGACATACCTATGTTGTGATAAGGAAACAGGGGGCGGATGACATCATGGCGCGGGTGATTTAGCCCACAGTGACGCCGGATATATTGCTTTTTTGCTTTAAAATGGCGCAAAAGTAATACCGAAAAATAAATTAAATATATTAAATCAGTTATAATTATTTTCGATTTCGAATCCGGTCCAAAATTTTAAAACATACTGGTTAAGCAGTTTTCAGTAAAAATAGATTTAACAGGTGATTAGCTTAATGGATACTTAAAGTTAAAAGTAACTCATAAAGATTTAAATCAGCCTTTATTGCCCAACACATCAATTTATATGTACAGGCTTCCCCTGTACTTTACGCACTATCTGAATCAATCAGACATTCTTTTTCCTGTTAAAAGATGAAATCCCAAAAATAAAACACAATAACGAAAGAAAAGAAGCAAGCATAAGAATCGAGTAAACAACAGCCCCTGAGTAAAGACTAAGAATATAACCTGTTATCAATGGGTTTAGCGCCCCACCAACATCTTCAAGATTCTGAATTGTGAAATATTTTGCTTTATTATTAGGAGGAGCAATCATATCTATCACTCTATATTGTAAAGGCATAAATATTATCTCACCAAAAGAAAAAATAATTATTCCCAAAAACCAGACATAAAGATTATCTTTAGCAAAACTAAAAAATAACAAACCTAAAACTAAAAATATAGCTCCAATCATAAATCCAACAATCTGTTTTCTTTTGCTAATATATACTCCGGTTATATATTGGAATAGAATAACTGTAGTAGCATTAGTCGATATAAGCAGAGATATGATATTCTGCGTAGTAAATGAGTCAAATTCCGTTATTAATATCTGTGAGATACAACTGACAAACTTGCCAAAGACAAAAGAACCTAATAGCGTGCCAATCGTGAATATAATAAGCAGATTATCTGGTTTTAATTTTATTGTACTGATATTTTCTCTATGAGATTTTTCCTGCTCCCCTACATTATTATTAACAAACCTTAATTTCACAATCAATAACAATGAGATAAATCCAGATAAGGATGAGATATAAAATGTTAATGCCATAGATATTTTAGCAAGAAAGATTCCTAATAAAGGCCCGACAATCCATCCAATATTTACAAACGTATAATTCAATGAAAAATGTTTTGTTTTATCTTTATCTGAGAAGTTATTAGATATAAAACATTTTATGATAATAGAATAAACTGCATAAGAACAATGAACAAATGAAAATCCGATTATAAAAACAAGTATGGATGATGAATTACCTATCAGTAAAAAAGAGATGGAAAAAATAACCAACGAGAAAAATAACAATTTCTTGTGGTTATATTTATCAGCAAGTTTACCAGCAGGAATACTCAGAAACATTCCTATACACATCGCCAATGTCAAGGTTTGGCCTGTTTTCAAAATATCTATATGAAAATTATTGTAGAGATATAAAGGTAGAAACGGAAGTGTAATTCCTCTCCCAATTGTAGCAACTAACGAACTAACCATAACGAATAAAATATTTTTATCTTTATTTTTCATAATTAATGAGTCATTTTTAAACATTAATGACGAAGCTCCAGATTCATTTCTTTTTTAATTATTGAATAAAATTTTTCAAGAGACTTTTCGAGAGTTTCATGATCCTTACAAATCACCTGAACTCTTCCTATGGTTTCATTCGGCGAAACCTTGTGAAGCTCTTCACTGTCTTGTAGTTCTGAATAAATCGGTTCAAAATTATCAAGAACATATTTTTTAAATATTTTAGGAATATACTCACTTTCCTGAATAACATCAAATCGAATAGCAGAGGATACTTGCTCAATTTTCTTTCGTAGAGATATATTATTTAAATTTAATCCATGTCCAACATGTATATTTACAAGCCACTCTGAAATATTATTTTTAGTTAAATTTTGGTAAAGAAGTGGCATGTAACTCCCCATGATTCTTGGATTAACTTCTACCAATATAGGCCCCTCAAGTGTAATCATCAATTCTATATGAAATAATCCATGACTTAATCCTATAGCCTTGACTATATCTAGCGTGTAACTTTCACAAAGCTTCCAGTCTTCTTGACTAATTTTTGCAGGCATATCAATCCTATATTCAATTAACTCATCATGATTGGAGCGTTCCCTACCTGAAATCATGAACACACAGGCTTTTTTTCCATCATGTACAACTTCAGCTGAGACCATTTTTCCACAAAGATATTCTTCAACAATGAAGCCACGTAAATATTGCTCTCTCATTTTTGATTGGGAATTTCTAATTTTATCTTGAATGGACAACCATGCTTCTGATAAAAATTCGGCCTGCTTTACAATAGCAGGCTGGATTAACACAATAAGTGCAATGAGCGCCCCGTATAGGCTTCGATGGGTGTTAATCCATTTAAAACCTTTCTTGGTGTCATATTTAATCTTAATTCTAAATCACTGACATCTTGCTCTGTTAGTGAACCCAAAGCCGTTCCTTTCGGCCATTGACGACGAACTAAACCATTGGTATTTTCATTCGTTCCTCGCTGATAACTGGCATAAGGGCGGGCAAAGTAGATTCGCGCCTTCGTTGATTGACTGACCTTTTCATGCTGGGCGAATTCGCCACCGTTATCCCGTGTTTTTGCAATTAACAATAATCGGCTTTTCCGATCAACCCGTGTGACCAGATAAGCATTCTGACCGTATATCGTATCCCCTTCAAAATCGCCGATGCGAGCACGCTTATCCACAATAGCAGACGTTGACTGATATCCACCCGATTTGGAATGTGGCTCTGGCCAACCTTACGTTTACCGCCTTTCCAGCGCGTTTTACCAAAACGAGGTAATTGTTTGTAAAGAGAGCCCCCCGCGTCACGATCTGCGCGGATACGCCGATAAAGCGTGCTGTGGCTAAGGGCTATCTCCGGACATTCCAGACGCATTCGATAGTGAATATTCTCTGGCGACCAACCCATTGATAATCCCTCAGACAAGATATTTTCATGCCGGGGATGATGTTTTTTAAACTTAAAAGCCCTCTTTTTTCGATTATTCTTCACTATTTCGGCGGACTTAGCACAATATTGTTTATTGTTTGCATTACGTTTGAGTTCACGTGAAATCGTGCTGGAATGGACACCAAGCTCTTCAGCGATCTGATATTGTGGAAAACCCTTGTTATATAGGGCTTGAAGCTGATATCTTTGCTCGGGAGTCAACTGTCGGTACTGTCGGGTTTGTTTATGCATATCAGGCCATGATTTCAGGTGTGAGAGCCATGAAATGTATCACAGTTGACTCACTCCTTTTAGTATCCCGCCGATTGCACTTAATATGTTAATCCAGCTAGCTCGTATTGCGGAGCCAGTATGGCTGACTCCGCATGTTTTATCAGATCCTTACTTTCTATTCATCATCAGAATTGCCACTTAAAACCAACGTTCATACTATTGTCCTGATGACTGCTGCTAAGCAACCCACTGTATCCAAGAGTAAATGATACGTTATTACCCGCGTTCATTTCGGCATTGGCTTTCAGCACCAATCCATCACGGGACACAGGCACGCTGCGAGTCACAAAAGTCACGTCGCTGCCACGGAATGCCAAACTTGTAGCACGATCACGTTTGCCATATTGGTGCTGCCATCCCAATTCTCCATTCAAAGCAACGGAAGAACCCCATGAAGTCTGCCAGTTGTGATTAGCCCGTAGTCCCAGTGTGGAGAGGGTCGCTTCTGTAGACTGTTTGTTGCCGTGAAGTGCCGCTGCACCACCGTCTTCATTAATGTTGTCATTGCGGAAATTGACATAGGCCAGATTGGCAAATGGTTCCAGATTCACCGTTCCCACGGGCAGATGATACGCAAGTTCAGTAGATAACTGTGCAGTTCGCCCACTATATTTCGCGTTCTCATCGTCACGCTGATTGTCATAACTGATAAAGCGCTTGGTCTCAATCCGATGCCACGTAAACCCGCCGTTGCTGCGCAAAGCCAGATCACCAAACTGACGATCACCATAAAGAGCGAGATGATAGTTATTACTGTCAGCGGTATTATTGTTACTGCCATCCAGTGAAGTTCGGGTGTAACCCGTAGCGATACCGATACGGCTGTAATCATCGATGAGAGAATCCGCACCAAGGAATACACCATAGTTGGAAGCCTGATATCCCGTGGCGTTTTGAGTGCCGGAAGCATGGCTCCATGCGCCAAGCAACCGCACCCATGCACCATTTTCGTCGCCACGGATATCAGATGATGATGAACGGCCTTCAGCCTGACTCAAACGACTATTCAATGTGTCGCGCAGATAACGGCTGTCATTGACCAGCAAAGAGGCGATATCGGCATGGAGCTGCCCATCAAGCTGACGGAATGCATATCTCGCCTGTTCCGCAGTACTGCTGGTCAAAATGCTTTCGTAGAC
The DNA here is from genome assembly GCF_033949345.1 of Xenorhabdus littoralis. NCBI lineage: Bacteria > Pseudomonadati > Pseudomonadota > Gammaproteobacteria > Enterobacterales > Morganellaceae > Xenorhabdus > Xenorhabdus littoralis. The sequence goes on along the minus strand of NZ_VCDP01000109.1, from coordinate 15,296 downwards.
CGGATTTCCTGTACTCAGGGTATCAGCAGCCACAGCCACAGCACGTTCTTTCTGTGTTTTCGCTATATTCGCAAAAGCTGTTTCATTGCGTCCCACATGGAGGGTTACATTACTGGGATGGTAAGATAATCTGGTGCCAAGGAAAAGGTAATTTGGAACAACATCATCAAAGCGGCCATTGATGTTTTGTTTTGAATTCAAGATATTGTACTGCTGACCAGCCAAACTTCTTGTCTCTTTAAGGGAAAGCAGATTACTCGAGTTCTCAAGGGAAACAGCAACTTCTCCGCCATTAAGCTGTGCGCTCTTGGCTGCCTGAATACGATCACTACGCCCATCCGCAGCGATTTCAACGGCATAACGGGAGCCGGGTTCAAAAGTCACGTTTTCAGTCACGTTAAGCGTACCGATGGAGTTACCCGGAGCAACCGTTCCGCCACGCTGTACTTTCAATTCACCAACTGTACCATTCCCCCCAAGAACGCCACTTTCCTGTACTGAAACAGAAGAAGAAACGCTGCCACTCACATTCAACAGTCCTTGTTTGATTAACGTTGGGCCAGAATAAGTATTCTGACCGCTTAGGGTCAACTTACCGCTGCCTTGTTTAGTCAAACCACCATGACCGTTGATATCGTTGCTCCATTCATCCGACACACACAGACCATAATTACAGATACGTTCAGTCGGTTTTCCTTTATCGAGCACGGCACCTATTCCCGGAATATCGGCAATAAACTGACCATTGCCGTAGGCCACTCCATCAGGATCAGGAATACGGAATTTCGCAGGAATATCTTCTGCGGTATAGAACATACCCGGACCATTTATCGCTTTACCGAGGTTAATCAATCCCCAACCGTAAAGTTCATCAATCCCCTTTTCTCCCATATCAGTCGCAGTTGTACGAAGAACAGAGGTTACTTGAGCACCGGTCATATACGGGAATCGCTCCATCAATATGGCGATACTACCGGCAGCATGCGGTGCAGCCATTGAAGTACCGCTATAATGAGCATAACTATTTTTAATGTCATGCATTCCGGTACCTTTAATGATTGAGCTATAAACCTTGCTGCCAGGTGCACTGACACAAAGGCTGGCGGTATAGCCGCATTGGGAGGAAAACTCACTGATGGAGTAAGATATGCTGTTGGTGCTATCCAAATCTTGCTGCAAACTAGCCACTGTTAACCAGTTTGGCGCGATATCTGGCACAAACCAAGCCAGACCAGCGATAGCATCTGGATTATTAAAGTTATAACTATTACCAGCGGCAAAAATCGTTACAATTCCGCTGCGTGTAGCATCAATGGCTCCCTGATATGCACCACCCGGTTTTGTACCCAAAATTGGTTTTATTTCATCAAACTGTTTCTGAGCTTCTGCTAAGGTAAAATGAGCTGCATTCGGATCTTTCCCACCGTCCTCAAGTTCCTTAGCAATACCAATTCCCCAGCTGTTGTTAATAATACGAGCGCCACTATCCATCAGAGCATTCCAACCTGCTTGATAAACACCACCATCATTACCCAATATAATGCCATCTTCAGGGCCGGGATCGCCATTATCTGCGCTGATGATTTGGGCGTTATAAGCCACACCATGCATTTCTTTGCCATCCCTGTTAGCTGCTGCAATGCCCGCAACGTGAACCCCGTGCGCCCCTAGTTTATTGTTTTTATCTGTGGTCGGTGTACCGTCATAAGTGAATTGCTCACCTTTTTTCTTTTTAATGTAGGGGTCGGTATACTCACGTATCCCAGAGGTCACTAAGTGAGTGGCTTTATCTTTTCCCATTAATTCAGGGTGCTTGGCATAAACTGCCTGATCGAATATCCCCAGCTTGATCCCTTTACCGGTATAGCCTCTGGCATAGGCTTCATCAGCATGAATCACACCAAGTCCCCATCCCTTGTTGAATTCATTGGTTCGCCAACTGGAAGAATCGCCCAACCGGCCTTTTTCGACATAGTTTTCCGCATAAGCTCCGGCGCTGGCAGCAGCCAGACAGCAGGCTATGGCGTGGCACAATATACGTGGTTTTGTTTTGACTGATAAACGAGCGGTAACCGGAATACCTTGAGGAATTATGTATTGTTTCTTCATCTTCATTATCATCCATTGTTGATTTGCAAAAATACCCGTTATTCTGTTTTTTTATTGTGTAGGTGAATTGAAACCAACAAGGTGAGCGATAGATTTTCAAAAAGCAGAAGCAAACTAAAAAAGAATGCTGATTTTTAAATCATCACTTTCCTCCACCTAAACACTCCATAAATTTACACATTTTATTAACCTTTATTTGTATATAGTTTAAATAATGCATAACAAATAATGTCATTCTGAAAAAACTGATGTGGCCCCAGCCAGTAACCAACTTAGACGAGAAATCAGGGAAGAACTGGGTGACGCTCTGGAGATAATGGAGGTGAAACCCTGGGCTTTTCGTGATGATGTCCGGGTTAAAACGTATTCGGATGGCACCACCGAAGAAATTTACATGATTTACCTCATCTTTGATTGTATCAGTGCCAACCGAGACATTACGTTCAACGAGGAATTTCAGGAAATTGCTTGGGTGTCATCTGAAGCCATGAAAGACATGGATTTGAATGAAGCAACACGGATTACCTTTACCAAGAAAGGGGTAATCTGACAAATCCCGTCAGACCATCCCTGCCGTTCATGGTGGGGATAGATCAAACGGATCTAACTGTCATTTTCAGAAGGCAATTACACAAATTCAGGTACAGGGTCAGTATCGTTTGTTGTTTTACGCAAGCAGTTAGTGCAAATGATAACAAGATAAGAGCCGATCTCTGCATTTTCATGTTTTTTGATTCCGTGTAAATATAGTTAGCTATACTTTGCTCAGTAAACAAATAATATTCAATAAATAACTCTTATTGAAAAAAAACAAAAAAAATCATAAACACTAAATAACAACGAGATAAAAAAATACTATTTTTAAATCACAAGAAAAATATATCACTCATAATCTCGAATAAAAAATTAATCCCATTTAAGTTAGGTTTATTATTCTTCTAAAAAAATATGCCAAATTACCACATGAAATATAATTGGTTTTCAGGCCACATTATTTTCAAGCAAGATAAACCCATCAATGTTTATTATATAAATGGAAAGATTATGAAATTAAAATATAAATATCTTAGCTCAGGAATAATTATAGCAACTTCAGTACTGACATTAACTCCAACAATATCAGTGGCAAATGTAGTTGAAACATCATATAAGCAACCCATAAAGACATTATCAATACAGCAAGAAAACACAAGATTACCTTATGTACTAACTCATGGTGACGCTAACGGAGGTAACGGATCACCAGGAGGAAACGGGGGTAATGGTAATAATTCACCTGGTGGTAAAGGCGGTGATGGTGGTAATGGTGGTAACAATGGAAGTGGCAATGGAAATGGAAGCGACAATGGAAGTAGTAATGGAAGTAGTAATGGAAGTAGTAATGGAAGTAGTAATGGAAGTGGCAATGGAAACGGAAACGGAAATGGAAATGGAAATGGAAATGGAAAAGTGTAAGTAAAGAATAACGCAGCTTATTATTCAGTTATATAAGTTGCGTTATTTTAACATTTATAAAAACCATATATTAATGGGATAAACAAAATGAAACTAAGTACAGTAATAATATTTACATCTATATTAAGTTTTCCTTTTTTATCATTACATGCTGAATCTAAAAATAAACTCAATGAAGTAAAAACATCTAACTGCAATATATTAAATGGAAAGCCTGGTCAAAATGGTAGAGATGGAATACCTAATAGTAATTGCAGAGATGGAGGCAAAGGTGGAGACGGAAAATCCCCTGGACAATCAGGCGGTAATGGTGGTAACGGTGCACCTGGTGGCGGTAACGGCGGTAATGGTGGTAACGGTGCACCTGGTGGCGGTAACGGTGGCAATGGTGGTGATGGTGCACTTGGTGGTGGTAACGGTGGTGATGGTAATGCTAACGGGGGTAATGGTGGCAGAGGAGCAGATGGGCTATGAATAATTTAAAATCATTATTCTTAATTCTCATTCCATTACTTATATCAACAATGTCATATGCGTCAAGTACACCATTAACAAAACAATTCTCTGACATTCAGAACTATGTCCTTATTTCAGATGGAGGTCATGGTAATGGAGGACATGGAGGAAACGGCGGAAACGACTCCAACGGCGGAAACGGCGGAAACGGAGGTAAAGATACTCATGGAGGTAACGGTGGTAACGGAGGAAACGGAGGTACAGGCCACAATTCTCATGGAGGTGATGGAGGAAAAGGTGGTGATAGTGGCGGAGATTCTCACTCCTCTGGTGGTAGTGGTAGTCATGGCGGCGACGGTGGTAACGGTAATAATTCACCTGGTGGTAAAGGCGGTGATGGTGGTAATGGAGGGAACAACGCATGTTAAATAAAAATAATTCACTGTTATCAAGCATATTTTCTTTATTTATTCTATCAACCTCTATATTTATTTACACCTATTCAATCATATTACCTATAACAGCTTATGCAGAGCAAGGACATAGAGGTGATGGCGGCAAAGGCGGAGATGCTGGCAAAGGAAGCAATGGCAATGGAGGAAATGGTGGAAATGGAAGTAAGAATGGGGGTAATGGAGGTAACGGGGGTAATGGAGATGGCACTGGAAATGGGGGTAATGGTGGCAACGCTGGTAAAGGTGGTAAAGGAGGAAGAGGTGGTAAAGGAGGTTCAAACGGCGGACATGATGGATACAACGGCAAGGATGGATATTTATAAATATTAATAAAAAAATCCCGTATTAATTGCGGGATTTTATAATAATAGAGATACGATACTTATTACACGCCAGGTTTCAATATGGAAATTGCTCTAGTGATATTATCAATAGTATCTGAATAGTCAGAAGGCGTAAATTTTGAATCGTTCATTAGTCTAAAATCATCTAATGCAGATAACAACTCTGTTAATGAATCCCAACCAGTAACCAATTGACATATTTCAGATGCTGAAAAAATATTTATGACCCTGTGTCTGAATTTGTGTAATTGCCTATTTTTGGTATGTTTAATTTATCAACTAAAACAGGTGAAAAGATGGACGAAAAACAATTGCAAGTTCTGGCCACTGAGCTGGCTAAAAATCTAAGACTGAGACTCCCTCCTCTCGCTCCCCGGCTATACTGGATTGAGGTCGTCTGAACTTGATAATTATTCGTAATATCTATGATGGGTGTGCCCAGAATAGCAATATTTTCCCACGATAATTCACTGCCAGCATCATTCCCTTACCCCCTTCAAAAGCATCCGCTCGAGAATAGCTTATATCCAATGGGGATAGAAATTCAGGCCCTGGAAGATTGTGGTCTGCGCTATCGATAACTCTAACAGCGATATGTATTTCATCGCTTTCATAATCTTGATCTATACTACCGCACCTTTTGTAACAAATTTAAAAATCAATGGAACGCTTTCTCGAAAATGCTATGTACACCTCCCGCTGGCTACTTGCGCCAGTTTATTTCGGTTTATCATTGGCGCTGCTTGCTCTTGCAATTAAATTCTTTCAGGAAATCCTGCATATCCTGCCCCATATCTTTTCCGTTACAGAATCTGACTTGATCCTGACTCTGCTTTCTCTGATCGATATGGCGCTGGTTGGTGGACTGCTGGTGATGGTGATGTTTTCCGGTTATGAAAACTTCGTCTCAAGTCTGGATATTCACGAAAGTAAGGAGAAGCTGAGCTGGTTGGGGAAAATGGATGCCACTTCGCTCAAAAACAAAGTCGCAGCCTCAATTGTTGCTATTTCTTCCATTCACCTTCTACGCATCTTTATGGATGCCAAAAACGTGCCTGACAATAAACTAATGTGGTATGTCATTATCCATCTCACCTTCGTGTTGTCTGCATTTATGATGGGATATCTTGATAAGATGACTCGCCACGCTCATTAAGTTATCAATAGTTATCAATCAAGCTAACAATCATCGCCCTGATGCCAGTTAAACTCAACTGGCTGGCATTACGGGAGTTTCCGCTTTGGTGAATCCAGATTCGTCGTTTCTTTCAGCAAAGTCTCAATAAACCTGTCCACCACCATTTCAACCACCTCACTTCTGGTTGTCTCTAACCGATTGGCCAGACCGTCAATTTTTCTAATGACGGACATACGCAGGGAAAGGGAAACCGGCTTTTTCTTCTCTTTATCCAAGAAAACATGGCTGGTGGCTTCTTCTGCTTTTAAGCTGAGATGCTGGGCAAGCAGTTCTTCGATCGTCCGTACATCCTTCTTGGTCAGCATCCCTTTATCAACTAACTGATAGGTATTCCCTATTTTGCTAAACCGGATATCAGCACAGTAAAGATCTCTCAATTCCCTCAGTGCGCGTGTTAATGTCGGCTCCGAACAATTGAGATCTCCAATGATCCTAACCTTGCTAACGGGTTTGCCATGTGAAAGTAATAAGGTTAATTTGAAACTTCTAAATTGTTTGGGACTGAGCAGCATTTTTTTCTTACCAAGTTGGGGGAATTCCCCCAAACTCTTACTGTTAACGACGAAGATAACGTCCAGAATAGCTTCTATTGCAGGTAAATCAATATTAAAGCAGATTAAAAGCCTCGCAACTCTCTTCACCTATTTCAGGCTCTATACTGCTTCTGGCCCTATACCATAATATCCTGCCCGTTCGAGAATACTCATCGCCCAGCGCTGATGAGTAGCAGGTTCGCACATCGCTCCCTGCGATTTGAAAACCGCCTGCCCCGAGTTGAGAATACGTTGTGCATCAGCATAATCTACTGCACTGACCATCAAAGCTCTCTGGATACATTCAATCTGCCTTGGGTGTATAGCGGTTTTTCCCACCAGACCGTGAGCAATATCCAACGCCAGCTCTTTCTCAAGTAATTTCAGGTCATCAATATGCTCGCAAACAGGCGCTGTCATAGCGAATCCTCTCGCACTAAAAACAGTGACAAGCATTTTAATGACATATCCCATTGGCCCATCATAAAGAGTGAAATCACGGGAGCGCCGCAGGGATATCACATTCATCAGATCATTGCCTCCGATACGAAGGGCAATAATGTGCTCCTTGATAGGATGATTTTTGAGAGTGTCAGCAAGCCTATTCATTTTCTGGATATCAAAGACATCTTCAGTCTCCAGTGTTGGCATAATACAAAGATGGGTTGTTCCGATAATCTCCCACCAGCCGGACAGCGAAGCCTGAGTAAATTTGGGTAAAACCAATCCATCAATAACATTGAGGTTAGCATTATCGACCAAATATCTCGCCATCATCTCATTACGCGGGCGGATAAAAATCAAAGGATGAGAAGCCAATATCCCGGAAGAAACCCTACCAGCTTCTGTCAGTGTTTGCAGAACACGGCTGAGATTCTCGACAGCAGCAGGAATATCCTGCTCACTGACGGCATCCTCCAGACAAATGACCAGAGAGCGCAGATCAGGAATTTTATTCTGTAACACAATCTCTGCAATATTTTGACGCGTGGCCGGTATATACAGAGTTGCACCGAGTTGATGTGGAGAAGGAACCCGTTTCATCAGGCTACCTTCTTAATGATAGTCACTGCACGATATTGACCAATCAGATCACCGACTTCTGTAATGACAATGTTTTTCTGGCGAGCCAGATGAACCAATAGGGCAACATCAGGATCATCCTGAGAGCGCACAAGTACGTGTTCAGGTACACGCCGTAATACGGCACGGGTTGCTTCAGCAATACCGGGCTTGATGCGGTTAATACTGTCAATCTGATACTTTTCAGCAAGATCGGAAACGACTGCTTTACTCAATTGCAGTAAATATTGCTTTTCCCCGGGATGCCAGACAGCCTCTGGTACGGCATTCAGATCCAACCGATCACGGCAATCAGCAACGCTATCCACCAGCAGCCGACTGCATTCAAATTCAATCAGGTGATCGCATTTCACACAACCGTGCAGCCCTTCTTCGCTCCAGATCGAGCGGGATATCATACCCGATACAGGGGCTCCCATAATGCCAAAAGGGATCAACCAATCATCATCACTGGCGGCCAGCCACGAACAGCCGCAGGGATCTGCCAATACGACCAGACGAGGAATACCAGAATAACCTGCCCGTCCCGCCAAAGAACGCGACAGTTCTGTGGTAATCGCGCCTTTACCTGTCCAGCCATCGACAAACACCAGTCCGTCAGTGCCATGTTGCTGTTCAATATATGATAACGCGGTATTGTCGATCCCCCGATCCCGGATAATACTGATACCATAATGATAAGAACGCTTGCCCATTTTTCTGAGCGTTTGGTGCAACATGACTCCCAAAGGAACACCGGCCCTGACCAGACTCACCAACACAATCGGTTCATCCCCAAAGCGTGATATCAATGCCTTGGCGAGCATGACAACCTCCGTTGCCAGCCTCCCCGCCCCTTGTTCAAGCGCTTGCTCAAACAGCTCAAGATGATAAGGCGTCGGCTCCGGCTCCTGACTCAACATATCCGAATAATGGCGTTTGCCGGACTGGATCAACTGCTCTTTGACATCGACAGGTGTCATCTCAATTTGAACGGGTTTTAGCAGAAATTGCACATCATCAGAGGCATAACTCCCAGAAAAACGAGGAAAGTTATTCATTACTTACAACTCCAAATAAAGCAGTCATTAATGTGTCAGTAAACTGGCTGTGCTGAGGCATACCAAACCAATTGCACAGTTGCATAAAGCGATAGTCACTCAGACTATCCCCCAGACCAATGACAGGAAAAACACCTCTCTCGGCGCGAAGCCTTTGCAAAAGGTGGCGAGTTGCCAGTCCCTTGTCAACACACTTCGGCAGCAAAGTAAGGTTGTTATTGTTTTTATGGATATAAAAATTTTGATGGAGAGGGAAATCACTTTCCTGAATCAACGCCTCAGCCAATATATCAAGCTCATTCAGCCTATCGTGATTCCGATGCTTAATGATCAAGAAAACAGGGATATCACCATACTCATAATCGAGACGAACCCGGGCATCTATGCCGTGAGAATCTATGCCATGAGACGCAATCAGGCGATTGCTCAATGCTTCCAGCGCCCGCAGTTGATCCCGGTACAGCGCCAGTTCCGCCAACATATGTGATTGCCAGTATTCATCAACCAAACCTTCTGGCGTCAGGATCACCGCACCATGTGAAACAATCTGCCAGGAATGGAAAGGAAGCTGTACACGGCTGAGTTGTTCTGTATTTCTGGCGGTGACGGGAATAACCTCCGCGTGAGCCAACAGCCAATCAACCAATATGGACTGCTCTTCGGTCATATGGCTGTGAGGTAAATTCTTTCTATCCAGAGCACCCACACGCAAAGACGATACGTCTGATGTATTCCCCATTTTTCGCCGTGATTGAAATAGCGTGTCATCAAGGTCGGTCAAAAAAACAGGCTTAATCATAAGAGACGATCTCAACCAACGGGGATACGCAGGTAAGCTGTGCTATCAATGCCGGATCAACCGACATTTTAGGTGTTTCAAGACAAAGCAATATACGGTCAAACTTCTGGTGCGCGACATTATAAATAAAATTAGGGATGCCAAGCCCGTAATTGTCTGTAAAAGCCATCACAGACTGAATCGCATGACCACAAGATATAGGCGAGCGGGTTGTTGAGCTGAACATGACCAAAGCACCTTCTTGCTCAAGTCTTTCAGCCAGCAGGAACGGCTGCCAGACAAATTCACCGGAACCCAGTACCAGCACTTTTTCGCCTGACTTGACGTGAATATCAGTACCGATATCACATTGGATCTCATCCAGACCCAAGCGTCCCCAATTTTGCTGGCCGATAATGCCGATTTCTCCCCGGGCCGTCACATTCACCTTAGGCATCACCGGAACAGGCGCTGAAATATCGGCATCCCACTGCCAATTGCCCTCAATCAGAGAAACCGAAGAAACCGGCAACGGACTGCGTTTCACAACTGCCTCACCACTCCAGTCCGTCAATGTGACCGTGACGATATGCTCAATATGCTTGAGCCCTGCATTGCGCAGCGCATCCAACAAGTTAAGGAATGTATTACCGGTTGTTGCTTCATCATCTATTAAAACCAAAGTACGGGCTTCAATGACCTGCTGGCATAACCGCCTGTCTTCCGGCCAGTAAATCAGGTGATCCGTTGCGTGACTGTGATTCTCCTTAAATTCACACATTAAATCACCATCAACAGGATGGCGTGTCGAAGTCAGAAATACAGGGGCATCAACCTTGTCCCGTGTTTCCTGAAATACACCTGCCGCCAGCCCGACCGCCGTTTCTGCCATGCCAATATACAGGACAGGGCCGGGAAGATTCGTTGGGAACCGCTCCGATAATTGCCGATAGACCGAACGCATGATCGATGGACTGACAGGAATATGTCGCCCCAATACCTTGCTGACAAATAAAAATGCCCTTTTGGGATTACGGCGTTCGGCAACATCAAACAACGTTTCCAGAGATGCCGAGCTACGGGATGCTGTCACTGTCAGCGTCCCGCTATTCAACTTCCTTTGATAAATCTGCGTGTCATTCAATGCTGTCATAATGATGCCTTTTAAAAAAATTCAGACTGTCCGGGATGATTGCCAGAAGCCGTAAAAATCGTCGACAAACAATAATTCGTCTATAAACAACAATTCGTCTACAAACAAGAAGACTTTTATAAACCAAATTTCGCCATTCAATCAGAAACAATTGTTAAATAGCCAGCAGTCAGCATCGCCATATTCAATATCCATTCAGAATCCGATGAAATATGCATCGCAGTCTAGAGTTGAGAGTAAGTTTATGTCAATCATATTATGATTTTTTAGCGCAAAATTTGTTTGACTTTTTCACGCGAAAAAGAAATCATAAAAAAACTAAGCAAGATGATTTTTTATCATACAGTTAGCAACCAGACATACTGTTTATGGGAATCATAATATGACAAATTTCAGCTATCTCTTTGTCATATTATGATTTTTTAATCCGTGAAATTACCGTGATTCACCGACAAACAGAATAGAGGTGTCATTAATGGTTTCGTTAAACAAAAATCAGTCAGTTTCACTCGCCAAACAGAGTGCTTCACTGGCTAAAGTTGATTTTGGTCTGGGATGGGATCCCGTGACAAAAAAGAAAGGCTTCTTAGCAAGTTTATTCGGTGGTGGCAGTGATGAGATTGATCTGGATGCAAGCTGCATTCTGCTTGATAAATCCGGCAATGCCATCGATACGGTATGGTTCGGCCAACTGAAATCAAAATGTGGCTCTGTACAACATACCGGTGACAATCTGACCGGCGAAGGCGATGGGGATGATGAAATTATCCGCGTCAACCTGATCAAACTTCCCGTCAGTGTTGAGTATCTGGCTTTTACCGTTAACAGTTTCCGGGGCCAGACTTTCAATGATGTTGAAAATGCCTTCTGCCGTGTTGTTGACCAGAGTGGCAAAGAGCTGGCCCGTTATCAACTGAACGAACAAGGTGCCCATACCGGCATCATCATCTCTTCCCTGCGCCGTAATGAAGGTCTGTGGGATTTCACGGCACATGGCGTTCCTTGCCTCGGTCGTACCATTGACTCAATGCATCCGCAGATCGTTGAAACGGTGGTGCGCTAATGAATCTGATTCCGGGGGGCAATGCCCCCGTTTCTAACCAGACACTCACTGTACGGGTTCTGTCGGGTTCAGCCGTTGATGTTTCAGCTTTTCGCCTGTACGCAGATGGCAAAGTGAAAGGCGATCCTGACATGGTGTTCTACGGTCAGCCCGTTAATAATGACAACACTATTCGTCTGGCTGGCGGCAACATCAATACCTCATTCTTCGTCAACCTGCCCGCGCTGGGTCAGGATGTCCAGAAAGTGGCATTCACCGCAACCTGTGACAGCAGTCAAACTATCTCCAGCCTGCGTAGTCTCAGCATTCGGGTCGAACTGAACAGCAGTGTGATCCTGCAAGGTGATGTTGAAATCCAAGGGCGCTCAGAAGCGGCCTTAATCCTCGGTGAACTGTATCGCCGTAATGGCGAGTGGAAATTCCGCTTTATTGCTCAGGGTTTTAATGGTGGCCTTAAGCCGTTGGCTGAGCATTTTGGCATGGATATCATTGATGATGCACCCGCTTCAACGCCAGCTCCCGCACCAGTTCCTACACCAGCTCCGGCACCGTCCAGCATCAATCTGAGCAAGGTTTCCCTGACCAAAGAAAAACCAGCCATCAGCCTGAGCAAGCGCGATAACTACGGTGAGATCCGCGTTAACCTGAACTGGAATCAGACATCTTCCCCGCCAAAAGGCGTTTTGCAGGGCTTATTCGGTTCAGGCAACAAAGGCGTGGATCTGGATCTCGGGGCATTCGTCCGGCTGCGCGATGGGGATCTTGATGTGATACAGGCATTAGGGAATGGCTTTGGTCATTACCAGTACGCACCGTATGTACAGTTACAGGGCGATGATCGTACCGGTAACGTGAGTAGCGGCAAATGGCTTCATATCAATGGTCATGAGTGGAAAAACATCAGTGAAGTTTTGATCTACGCCTTTATTTACGAAGGTGTGCCTAGCTGGGACAAGACTGATGGTGCCGTCACAATCCATGTTCCTGAGCAGCCCCCGATTGAAACCCGTCTGACAGAAGGCCAGAACAACAAAGGAATGTGTGCCGTTGCCCGTCTCGTCAATGAAAACGGTGCCATCAAAGTAGAACGCATCAATCAATACTTCAAAGGGCACAAAGAGATGGACAGGGCATTTGGATGGGGCTTTAACTGGACATCCGGCAGGAAATAACACGCTGTTTTTATACAAGCATTTTTAAACAATATGTTTTTAATAAACAATACGTTTTTAAACAATGCGTTTTTACACAATACGTTTTTATATAATTGGAGGGACTTATGTCCTTTTTAAACAAAATCAAGTCAGCGTTCAACGCAGGACGTGAAGAACTGACCAATCAGGTTGGTCGTTTCAAAAACAGAAAATTCATGGAAGGCACAGTTGCAGTATGTGCACACGTTGCCATGGCAAGCGACGGAGTCAGTTCAGAAGAGAAACAGAAGATGATCGGGTTCATCAAAAGCTCTCCGGAACTGAACGTGTTCGATACCACCGAGATTATCGAATTCTTCAACAAGCTGGTCAGCAGTTACGAATTTGATGCGGATATCGGCAAAGGTGAAGCCATGAAATTCATCATGGCACTGAAACAACAGCCGGAAGCGGCGCAGCTTGCTTTGCGCGTAGGGATCGCAGTCGCCAAGAGTGATGGTGATTTTGATAACAACGAAAAAAATGCTGCCCGTGAAATTTGCACAGCCCTTGGCTTTGCTCCGGCTGATTTCGAACTGTAATCGCAGATAATTTAAGAGGCTTACTTCATGGTATCCACGCACATTGGTTTTCCGATGGAAACCGTTGCTGTATTTATTCTTCTGTCGGTTGGTGCGCTCTTTATCGACCTCTTTATGCATCGTCATGATAAGCCGGTTTCGCTGCGCAGTGCCGCTCTTTGGTCTATTTTCTGGATCGCGATTGCCTTTGTTTTCGCGGGCTTCCTGTACATTCATCACGGCGCGGAAACCGCCAGCCTGTTTGTCACGGGCTACGCACTGGAAAAAGTCCTTTCTGTCGATAACCTGTTTGTCATCATGGCGATTTTCTCCTGGTTCGCTGTACCAGACCGCTATCGCCATCGGGTTCTGTACTGGGGAATTATCGGCGCTATCGTCTTCCGGGGTATTTTCGTCGCCATCGGGACAAGCCTGTTGTCACTCGGGCCGTGGGTTGAGATAGTATTTGCGGTCATTGTTGGCTGGACAGCAGTCATGATGCTGAAAAGCGGTAGTAGTGACGATGAAATCGAAGACTATTCACAGCATCTGGCCTACCGTCTGGTGAAGCGTTTCTTCCCAATCTGGCCGAAACTGCGTGGTCATGCTTTTATGCTGAGCCAAAAAGAAGTGGATGCAGAGCTGGCTAAACCAGAAAACGCCGAGGTGAAAGCGGGTCGCACAGGCAAAGCGGCACTTTATGCGACACCTTTGATGCTGTGTCTGGCTGTGGTTGAGCTGTCTGACGTGATGTTTGCCTTTGACTCTGTACCTGCGGTTATTGCTGTCAGCCGGGAGCCTTTGATTGTATACAGCGCCATGATGTTTGCTATCTTGGGTCTGCGTACACTCTACTTTGTGCTTGAAGCGTTGAAAAAGTATCTGGTGCATTTGGAAAAAGCGGTCATCGTCCTGCTGTTCTTTATCGCTATCAAACTGGGTCTGAACGCTTCTGAGCACCTGTTCCACCACGGCTATTCAATTTCGGCGACAACCAGCCTGCTTGTGGTGATTGGGGTACTGGCAGCGGGTATTTTTGCCAGCCTGCTGTTCCCACAAAAAGAGAACGCAAGCTAAATCCGGTAAGTTAAATCTATAAAATCTATACCCAATGGATTTCGGGTTACAGCCAACAAAGCTGCGGCTTGGAAGAAAAAGGGTATTAATACAAAACGTAATAAATGAGGAAATAACAATGGGTGTATCTCTTTCTAAAGGCGGTAACGTTTCTCTGAGTAAAGAAGCGCCAACCATGAAAAACGTTCTGATCGGTCTCGGCTGGGATGCCCGCGCGACTGACGGACAGGACTTCGACCTTGACGCATCTGCTTTCCTGTTGGCAGCAAACGGCAAAGTGCGCGGCGATGCTGATTTTATTTTCTACAACAACCTGAAATCGGCTGACGGCTCCATCATGCACACTGGCGACAACCGCACTGGTGAAGGAGACGGCGATGATGAATCACTGAAAATCAAACTGGATCAGATCCCTGCTGACATAGACAAAGTCGTTTTCGTGGTCACTATCCATGATGCACAGACCCGTCACCAGAGCTTCGGTCAGGTTTCCGGTGCATTCATCCGTCTGGTTAACGATGATACCCAAGTTGAAGTCGCTCGCTATGACCTGACAGAAGATGCCTCTACCGAAACCGCTATGCTGTTCGGTGAACTGTATCGCCACAACACAGAATGGAAATTCCGTGCCGTAGGTCAAGGCTACGCGGGTGGTCTGGCTTCTGTTTGTGCACAATATGGTATTAACGCTGCTTAATTTGAGCGTTGCTCAATAATAAAAGTGTCGGTGTGAAGATTTAATTCGGCACACTGAATTTAAAAGCCCTGCTTGGTAAAAGAAGCAGGGCTTTTTTATTTTCTCTCCACTCCTACAGTTAACATTTAGTACCAAACTGTT
>NZ_VCDP01000108.1:0-599 GCF_033949345.1 Xenorhabdus littoralis | reverse complement strand
AATGCTGTCGCGTCCGGGGTGTTCTCCGCCTGTTGCTCAAATAACTGATGAAGACACAATCTTTCCGGATACGCGGTCTCTGTCGCATTCCAGGTTCTTAACAACAGTGTACGTTCCGTTTCCGGCAGAATGTCCAATGCCCGGACCGGCCTGTCCGGGGTTTGTTCCAGCGCTGTCACCAGACTCTCCAGCGCCTGTTGCATATAGCCACATATCCGTTCCGCCTCAAACGGCTGGACGATCTGAGCTGTCAATCCCAAAGCCTCACCGCAGTCCTCCACCGACAACATAAAGGGATAGTTAGTCCGCTCTTGTCCACCCAGAAACTCAGTGCCGTTTATCAACTCATTCGACGTTGCCAGCACAGCATTATGCCGATAGTTCAGCAGGGCACTAAAGAGAGGGAGACTACTGTCAACTCCGCTGCATTTCTGTGCCAGAGCCAGTGAAGCATGTTCATGGGCTAATAGTCCGGCCAGACGGGTGTGGGCGGTCTGCACGCTGTCCCGTACTGAGGTTTCATCCATATCCAGCCGCAACGGCAGCGTATTGATAAACAACCCCATGCCGTTATCAGCTCCTTCTCCCGCCGTCATGCG
>NZ_VCDP01000107.1:0-777 GCF_033949345.1 Xenorhabdus littoralis | reverse complement strand
GCTGCTCTGAAAGTCGTTTATCTGCCGAACAAACGGCAGAACTCGTTTTTATGGCTTTAGCCAGTTTAAGTAGCGTCAGCTTCTTAAACATAAAACCACCCGCTATGCGGGTGGAGACCAAGGGTTATACCAAGAAAAACACCTTTCCGTTACGATATAGATGTTCAAGCTAATATACGTAACTCAAATAAGGAAAGGTGTTTATGGGAATTAAAGCACAAAGCTCAGCCCACACAAAGTGGCTGTGCAAATACCATATCGTCTTTTCGCCGAAATATAGACGAAAAGTCATTTTTGCCAGTATACGTTCAAGCATAGGTGAGATATTACGAGACCTTTGTAAGTACAAAGGCGTTGAAATAATCGAAGGGCATCTCATGGCAGATCATGTACATATGCTCGTGAGTATTCCCCCAAAAATCAGCGTTTCAAGTTTTATGGGATACTTAAAAGGTAAAAGCTCTTTGATGATATTTGATAAACATGCCAATTTAAAATACAAATTTGGCAACCGGAAGTTTTGGTCGGAAGGCTACTACGTCAGCACAGTGGGGCTGAATGAAGCCACAATCCGTAAATATATCAGAGAGCAAGAAAAGTCAGATTTACTTCAGGATAAACTAAGTACACGAGAGTATAACGACCCCTTCAAGGGGTAAGCCAAAGCAGCAAAGACACTTAGCTTGAACGAAGAGAAAGCCGCGTCATTTAGGCGCAGTCGGTAACATGCCCTTATAGGGCTAGAGCAAACCACCCGCTATGCGGGTGGTTCTGATT
>NZ_VCDP01000106.1:0-24391 GCF_033949345.1 Xenorhabdus littoralis | reverse complement strand
CGGGTGGTTCTGATTTTGGGAGCCACCGCTATTGGTGGCTTTTTGTATAAATAAAATAAAAACAATAATTGAAATGATATTCATTTCTATTTACTATTCTGCGATATCGCTTATTTTATAAGCGTGAATGTTTTTAGGTATGGTCTTTTATCTGGCCTAAATAGTCATCAAGAATGTAAATAGTTAGAAGAGTGCTTCCATGTATGTCTGTCTCTGTAATGCAGTAAGTGATAAAACCATACGTAATGCTGTTCATCAGCAACATGTTCGTTCTATCAGAGAGCTGAGAAATCTTATTCCTGTCGGAAATGATTGCGGAAAATGCATACGCCAAGCACGTGAAATAATGGATAAAGAGATTGCGCTGCTGCCTCAAATAAATAATGTTGCTTAAAATAAAAACAATATTACTTGCAAATACTCTGCCAAATTAGTACTACACTGTAGTAACTGGAAGCGGAGGAACTTGCTATGAAAGGTGATAAAAAAATAATTGCACATTTGAACAAACTCCTAGGTAATGAGCTTGTCGCTATTAATCAATACTTTTTACATGCCCGTATGTTTAAAAATTGGGGCCTGATGCGCTTAAACGACGTCGAGTATCGTGAATCTATTGATGAGATGAAGCACGCAGATAAGTTTATCGAGCGTATTCTCTTCTTAGAGGGAATACCCAACTTGCAGGATTTGGGAAAACTCAATATCGGAGAGGATGTGGAAGAAATTCTGCAATCTGATTTGGAGTTAGAGCTACGTGGTGCAAAGGATCTCAGAGAAGCAATCGCATATGCTGACTCAGTCTATGATTATGTCAGCCGGGACTTAATGATAGAGGTACTTTCTGATGAAGAAAATCATATAGACTGGTTGGAAACTCAACTTGAACTCATAACACGAATTGGTATACAAAATTATACCCAAGCTCAGCTCAGTAAAGAAGAATAGCTATAATCTAGACAATTTAGACGCCCTATAATTTGATGTATATAGGGCGTTTTTTCTACCACCCACCTTCTTTTACCCTTTCGTGTACGATTTTTTGAATAGATTTCATCCTTAATCTTGCTTTACGGGTAAATTCATGTACAATGCGCGGGCTTACTTACGTAGTAGGACTGATTTATATCAGTAATGAGCGGTGAATTACCGCCATTTAAAATACTCCCGATATGGGGGTTATACATTGAACGATTACACTCCCCCATCAATCGAAATGGGTGCGAGGAGTAATTATTTACGTTTATAAAATAGTTGGAGCTCTGGTCTCATGCAGAACCAAAGAATCCGTATACGCCTGAAAGCATTTGATCATCGTCTAATCGATCAATCAACTGCGGAAATCGTAGAGACCGCTAAGCGCACTGGTGCGCAGGTTCGTGGTCCGATCCCGCTACCGACTCGTAAAGAGCGTTTTACCGTTCTGATTTCTCCGCACGTTAACAAAGATGCGCGTGATCAGTACGAAATTCGCACTCACAAACGTCTGGTTGACATCGTTGAGCCAACCGAGAAAACCGTTGATGCTCTGATGCGTCTGGATCTGGCTGCCGGTGTAGACGTGCAGATCAGCCTGGGTTAATCAGGTCATTGAGCGATTGAGAGGTTGAAACAATGATTGGTTTAGTCGGTAAAAAAGTGGGCATGACTCGCATCTTCACTGAAGATGGCGTTTCAATCCCTGTAACTGTTATCGAAATCGAAAATAACCGTGTAACTCAAGTTAAAAACGACGAGACTGACGGTTATCGTGCAATTCAGGTAACGACTGGTAGCAAAAAAGCGAACCGCGTTAATAAATCTGAAGCAGGTCACTTCGCTAAAGCTGGTGTAGAAGCTGGCCGCATCCTGCGTGAATTCCGTCTGTCAAAAGGCGATGCTGAGTTCACTGTAGGTCAAAGCATTAGCGTTGAAATTTTCGCTGACGTTAAAAAAGTCGACGTTACTGGTACATCTAAAGGTAAAGGTTTCGCGGGTACTGTTAAACGCTGGAACTTCCGTACTCAGGATGCTACCCATGGTAACTCCTTGTCTCACCGTGTTCCGGGTTCTATCGGTCAGAACCAGACTCCGGGCAAGGTATTCAAAGGCAAGAAAATGGCAGGCCAACTAGGTAATGAGCGTGTAACCGTTCAGAGTCTAGATGTAGTACGTGTTGACGCAGAGCGTAACCTGCTGCTGGTCAAAGGTGCTGTTCCAGGTGCAACGAACAGTAACCTGATCGTAAAACCGGCTGTCAAGGCGTAACGTCGAGGAGATAGGAATGGAATTGGTAATGAAAGACGCGCAAAGCGCGCTGACTGTTTCCGAAACTACCTTCGGGCGTGATTTCAATGAAGCGCTTGTGCATCAAGTAGTTGTTGCGTATGCAGCTGGTGCTCGTCAAGGTACTCGTGCTCAGAAAACTCGTGCTGAAGTTTCTGGTTCAGGTAAAAAACCATGGCGTCAGAAAGGCACTGGCCGTGCGCGTTCTGGTTCAATTAAGAGCCCAATTTGGCGCTCTGGTGGTGTAACTTTCGCAGCGAAACCACAGGACCACAGTCAAAAAGTTAATAAAAAGATGTACCGCGGTGCCCTGAAAAGCATCCTGTCTGAACTGGTACGTCAAGATCGTCTGATCGTTGTCGAGAAGTTCTCTGTTGAAGCACCTAAAACTAAGTTGCTGGTACAGAAACTGAAAGAAATGGCACTGGAAGACGTGCTGATCGTCACTGGTGAAGTTGATGAGAATCTGTTCTTAGCAGCTCGCAATCTGTATAAGATTGACGTTCGTGATGCAGCAGGAATCGACCCAGTAAGCCTGATCGCCTTCGACAAAGTGGTTATGACTGCTGAAGCTGTGAAGCAAGTTGAGGAGATGCTGGCATGATCCGTGAAGAACGTCTGCTAAAAGTACTGCGCGCGCCGCACGTATCTGAAAAAGCTTCTACAGCGATGGAAAAAAACAATACCATCGTTCTCAAGGTTGCGAAAGACGCGACTAAAGCAGAGATCAAAGCTGCCGTACAGAAACTGTTTGAAGTTGAAGTTGAAGGTGTAAACACTTTGCTTGTTAAAGGTAAAGTTAAACGCCACGGTCAGCGTGTTGGTCGTCGTAGCGACTGGAAAAAAGCTTACGTCACCCTGAAAGAAGGCCAGAACTTGGACTTCGTTGGCGGCGCTGAGTAAGTCGGAGGAGTAAAGAACAATGGCAGTTGTTAAATGTAAACCTACGTCTCCGGGTCGCCGCCACGTTATTAAAGTGGTTAACCCTGAGCTGCATAAGGGTAAACCTTATGCTCCGTTGTTAGAAAAAAACAACAAAACTGGTGGTCGTAACAACAATGGTCGTATTACCACTCGTCACATCGGTGGCGGCCATAAACAGCACTATCGTCTGGTTGACTTTAAACGTAACAAAGACGGTATCCCTGCTGTTGTTGAGCGTCTGGAATATGATCCAAACCGCTCAGCAAACATCGCACTGGTTCTGTATAAAGACGGTGAACGTCGTTATATTCTTGCGCCTAAAGGCCTGAAAGCAGGTGATCAAATCCAGTCTGGTGCTGATTCAGCAATCAAAACTGGTAACACTCTGCCAATGCGCAATATCCCGGTTGGTTCTACTGTTCACAACATAGAAATGAAACCAGGTAAAGGTGGCCAGCTGGCTCGTTCAGCAGGTGCTTATGCTCAGATCGTTGCACGTGATGGTTCTTATGTAACCTTGCGTCTGCGTTCTGGTGAAATGCGTAAAGTACTGTCTGACTGCCGTGCTACCTTAGGTGAAGTTGGTAACGCTGAACACATGCTGCGCGTTCTGGGTAAAGCTGGTGCAAGCCGCTGGCGTGGTATTCGTCCTACCGTTCGTGGTACGGCGATGAACCCAGTAGACCATCCACATGGTGGTGGTGAAGGTCGTAACTTTGGTAAACACCCTGTAACTCCATGGGGTATTCAGACCAAAGGTAAGAAGACCCGTAGCAACAAACGTACTGATCAATATATCGTACGTCGCCGTTCTAAAAAATAATTAGAGGATAAGCCATGCCACGTTCTCTCAAGAAAGGTCCATTTATTGACCTGCACTTGCTGAAGAAGGTAGAGAAAGCGGTGGAAAGCGGAGACAAAAAGCCTATTAAGACTTGGTCCCGTCGTTCAACGATCTTTCCTAACATGATCGGTTTGACCATCGCTGTCCATAATGGTCGTCAGCATGTTCCAGTTTTTGTTTCCGACGAAATGGTTGGTCACAAACTGGGTGAATTCGCGCCGACCCGTACTTATCGCGGCCATGCGGCCGATAAAAAGGCTAAAAAGCGCTAAGGTAGGAGGAAGAGATGGAAACTATCGCTAAACATCGCCACGCTCGTTCTTCTGCTCAGAAGGTTCGCCTCGTGGCTGACCTGATCCGCGGTAAGAAAGTGTCGCAAGCTCTGGAAACTTTGATCTATACCAACAAGAAAGCTGCTGGTTTAGTGAAGAAAGTACTTGAGTCTGCTATTGCTAACGCAGAACACAACGATGGCGCTGACATCGATGATCTGAAAGTCACGAAGATTTTCGTAGACGAAGGCCCAACAATGAAGCGCATTATGCCTCGTGCAAAAGGCCGTGCAGATCGTATCCTGAAGCGCACCAGCCACATTACTGTGGTTGTGTCCGATCGCTGAGACTCTGGAGACTAGCAATGGGTCAGAAAGTACATCCTAATGGTATTCGTCTGGGGATTGTCAAACCTTGGAACTCTACCTGGTATGCGAATACCAAAGAATTCGCTGACAACCTGGACAGCGACTTTAAAGTTCGCCAGTACTTGAACAAAGAACTGGTTAAAGCATCTATTTCACGTATCGTTATCGAACGTCCTGCGAAAAGCATCCGTGTGACTATTCACACCGCTCGTCCAGGTATCGTAATCGGTAAAAAAGGTGAAGACGTTGAAAAACTGCGTAAGGCTGTAGCGGACATCGCTGGCGTTCCTGCGCAGATTAATATTGCCGAAGTGCGTAAACCTGAACTGGACGCAAAACTGGTTGCTGACAGCATCAGCTCCCAGCTGGAGCGTCGTGTCATGTTCCGCCGTGCTATGAAACGTGCGGTACAGAACGCTATGCGTCTGGGCGCTAAAGGCATCAAAGTGGAAGTCAGTGGCCGTCTGGGCGGTGCTGAAATCGCGCGTACTGAATGGTATCGTGAAGGTCGTGTACCTCTGCACACTCTGCGTGCAGACATCGACTACAATACTTCTGAAGCGCACACCACTTATGGTGTAATCGGCGTTAAGGTATGGATCTTCAAAGGTGAGATCCTGGGTGGTATGGCTGCAGTTGAACAGGCGGAAAAACCGGCTGCTCAACCTAAAAAGCAGCAGCGTAAAGGCCGCAAGTAAGGAGAGTCGCTGATGTTACAACCAAAGCGTACGAAATTCCGTAAAGTGCACAAAGGCCGCAACCGTGGTCTGGCTGCAGGTACGGATGTTAGCTTCGGCACTTTCGGTCTGAAAGCTGTGGGCCGCGGTCGTCTGACTGCTCGTCAGATTGAAGCGGCACGTCGTGCTATGACCCGTGCAATTAAGCGTCAAGGTAAAATCTGGATCCGCGTGTTCCCAGACAAACCGATCACTGAAAAGCCACTCGAAGTGCGTATGGGTAAAGGTAAAGGTAACGTAGAATATTGGGTTGCCTTGATCCAGCCCGGTAAAGTCCTGTATGAAATGGACGGTGTGCCTGAAGAGCTGGCTCGTGAAGCATTCAAGCTGGCAGCAGCGAAACTGCCTATCAAAACCACCTTTGTAACTAAGACGGTGATGTAATGAAAGCACAAGAGCTGCGCGAAAAAAGCGTTGAAGAGCTGAACACTGAGCTGCTGAACCTGTTACGCGAACAATTTAATCTGCGTATGCAGGCGGCAAGTGGCCAGCTGCAACAGTCTCACCTGTTAAAGCAAGTGCGTCGTAATATTGCACGTGTTAAGACTTTACTGACTGAGAAGGCGGGTGCGTAATGACCGATAAAATCCGTACTCTGCAAGGTCGTGTTATTAGCGATAAAATGGAAAAATCCATTGTTGTTGCTATTGAGCGTAAGGTGAAACACCCACTATATGGTAAATTCATCAAGCGTACGACCAAACTGCACGTACATGACGAGAACAATGAATGTGGAATTGGTGATGTGGTGGAAATCCGCGAAACCCGTCCACTGTCTAAGACTAAATCTTGGACCTTAGTTCGCGTTGTAGAGAAAGCGGTTCAATAACAGAACGCTATCTCGTACGAAATAAACGGCTCAAAAAATAACGGGGCCGTTTATTTTTCTGTCCATCGCGAAGATGTGGTGTTATAATGCCGCGCCCTCGTAGTATGGGATATTGAAACGGCCTCTTTAAAAATAAAGTGGCTCAGTAGTAGTTGACATTTAGCGGAGCACTAAAATGATCCAAGAACAGACTATGCTGAACGTGGCCGACAACTCCGGTGCACGTCGCGTAATGTGTATCAAGGTTCTAGGTGGCTCGCACCGTCGCTACGCACATGTCGGTGACATCATCAAAATTACTATCAAGGAAGCAATTCCTCGCGGTAAAGTGAAAAAAGGTGATGTCCTGAAAGCGGTAGTGGTGCGCACCAAGAAGGGTGTTCGTCGCCCGGACGGTTCTGTCATTCGCTTCGATAGCAACGCTTGTGTATTGTTGAACAACAATAGTGAGCAAGTTATCGGTACGCGTATTTTTGGGCCGGTAACTCGTGAGCTTCGTAATGAAAAGTTCATGAAAATTATCTCTCTGGCACCTGAAGTACTCTAAGGAGCAGACAATGGCAGCGAAAATCCGTCGTGATGACGAAATTATCGTGCTAACCGGTAAAGATAAAGGTAAGCGCGGTAAAGTAAAACAGGTTCTTTCTTCTGGTAAAATTATTGTTGAAGGCATTAATCTGGTTAAAAAACATCAGAAGCCAGTTCCGGCTCTGAACCAACCAGGTGGCATCGTTGAAAAAGAAGCAGCTATTAATGTTTCTAACGTTGCAATCTTCAACGCAGCAACCAGCAAGGCTGACCGTGTAGGTTTTAGATTCGAAGACGGCAAAAAAGTTCGTTTCTTCAAATCTAATAACGAAACTATCAAGTAATTTGGAGTATACGATGGCGAAACTGCATGATTACTACAAAGACGAGGTAGTCCAGAAACTGATGACTCAGTTTGGTTACCATTCTGTCATGCAAGTCCCTCGGGTCGAGAAGATCACCCTGAACATGGGTGTTGGTGAAGCGATCGCTGACAAAAAACTGCTGGATAATGCAGCAGCTGATTTGACAGCAATCTCTGGTCAAAAACCATTAATCACCAAAGCACGCAAATCAGTTGCAGGCTTCAAAATCCGTCAGGGCTATCCAATCGGCTGTAAAGTAACCCTGCGTGGCAAACGCATGTGGGAGTTCTTTGAGCGCCTGATCTATATTGCTGTACCGCGTATTCGTGACTTCCGTGGTTTGTCCGCTAAGTCATTCGATGGTCGTGGTAACTACAGCATGGGTGTTCGTGAGCAAATCATCTTCCCTGAAATCGATTACGATAAAGTGGATCGTGTACGTGGTTTAGATATTACTATCACCACTACTGCGAAATCTGATGATGAAGGCCGCGCACTGTTGGCTGCGTTTAACTTCCCGTTCCGCAAGTAAGGCAGGGTATTCATGGCTAAGCAATCAATGAAAGCACGTGATGTAAAACGTGCGAAATTAGCTGAGAAATTCTTCGCAAAACGCGTTGAACTGAAAGCGATCATCTCTGATGTAAACGCATCTGACGAAGACCGTTGGAATGCTGTTCTCAAGCTGCAAACACTGCCACGTGATTCCAGCCCTTGCCGTCAGCGTAATCGCTGCCGTCAAACTGGACGTCCGCATGCATTTTTGCGGAAGTTTGGGTTGAGTCGTATTAAAGTCCGCGAAGCCGCTATGCGCGGTGAAATCCCGGGCCTTAAAAAGGCTAGCTGGTAATTGTCACCAATTGAATCACGGGAGTAAAGACAGATGAGCATGCAAGATCCGATCGCGGATATGCTGACCCGTATCCGTAACGGTCAGGCCGCGAATAAAGTTGCGGTCACCATGCCTTCCTCCAAGCTGAAAGTGGCAATTGCCAAAGTGCTGAAGGAAGAAGGTTACATTGAAGATTTTAAAATCGAAGGCGACACCAAGCCAGAATTGGAAATTACTCTGAAATATTTCCAAGGTAAGGCTGTTGTAGAAAGCATTCAGCGTGTAAGCCGTCCAAGTCTGCGCATCTATAAGAAAAAAGATGCGCTGCCACAAGTTATGGCTGGCTTGGGTATCGCTGTTGTTTCTACCTCTAAAGGTGTAATGACTGATCGTGCAGCTCGCCAGGCTGGTCTGGGTGGCGAGATTCTCTGCTACGTAGCTTAATCGGGAGGAAAGAATGTCTCGTGTTGCAAAAGCACCCGTCGTCATTCCTGCCGGCGTAGAGGTTAAACTCAACGGTCAGGTTATTTCGATTAAGGGTAAAAACGGCGAATTAAGTCGTGAAATCCACAACGCAGTTGAAGTTACACATGCGGATAACCAACTGACTTTCGCTCCACGCGAAGGTTTCGCTGATGCTTGGGCACAGGCGGGTACAACTCGTTCTCTGCTGAATGCAATGGTTATTGGTGTTAACGAAGGTTTCATTAAGAAGCTTCAACTGGTGGGTGTTGGTTACCGTGCAGCAGTTAAAGGCAATGCAGTTAGCTTGTCTTTAGGCTTCTCGCATCCGGTTGAGCATCAACTGCCAGCAGGCATAACTGCGGAATGCCCATCACAAACTGAAATCGTACTGAAAGGTGCTGATAAGCAGGTGATTGGTCAGGTTGCGGCAGATCTGCGTGCCTATCGTCGTCCTGAGCCATATAAAGGCAAGGGTGTTCGTTACGCCGATGAAGTCGTGCGTACCAAAGAGGCTAAGAAGAAGTAAGGTAACACTATGGATAAGAAAGCAGCTCGTATCCGTCGTGCGACCCGCGCACGCCGCAAGCTCCAGGAACTGGGTGCAACTCGCCTGGTGGTACACCGTACCCCTCGCCATATTTATGCGCAGGTTATCGCACCAAATGGTTCTGAAACTCTGGTGGCCGCTTCTACAACAGAAAAAGCTATCAGTGAACAACTGAAATTTACTGGAAACAAAGAAGCCGCAGCATTAGTAGGCAAGATTGTTGCTGAACGCGCTCTGGAAAAAGGCATCAAAGATGTATCTTTTGACCGTTCTGGTTTCCAATATCATGGTAGAGTCCAGGCACTGGCAGATGCTGCCCGTGAAGCTGGCCTTCAGTTCTAAGGTAGAGGTGTAAGATGGCTCACATCGAAAAACAAGCTGGCGAACTGCAGGAAAAGCTGATCGCGGTAAACCGCGTATCTAAAACCGTTAAAGGTGGCCGTATTTTCAGCTTTACAGCACTGACTGTAGTTGGTGATGGTAACGGTCGCGTTGGTTTTGGCTACGGTAAAGCACGCGAAGTTCCGGCAGCGATCCAGAAAGCGATGGAAAAAGCACGTCGCAATATGAAAACCGTCGCACTCAAGAGCGGCACCCTGCACCACCCAGTGAAAGGCGCACACACCGGTTCTAGCGTGTTCATGCAGCCTGCTCACGAGGGTACAGGTATCATCGCCGGTGGTGCGATGCGTGCTGTTCTGGAAGTAGCTGGAGTTCGTAACGTACTAGCTAAAACCTATGGTTCCACTAACCCGATCAACGTGGTTCGTGCAACTCTGGACGCTTTAGACAGTATGAAGTCTCCAGAAATGGTCGCGGCTAAGCGTGGCAAATCCGTCGAAGAAATTCTGGGGTAATGACCATGGCTAAGACTATTAAAATCACTCAGGTTCGCAGTTCAATCGGTCGTTTGCCTAAACATAAGGCAACTCTGACTGGTTTAGGTCTGCGTCGCATTGGTCATACTGTTGAACGTGAAGATACACCAGCTGTTCGCGGTATGGTCAACTTGGTTTCCTATATGGTTAAAGTTGAGGAGTAACAGATGCGCTTAAATACTCTGTCTCCGGCTGAAGGTGCTAAGCACGCACCTAAACGTGTAGGTCGTGGTATCGGTTCTGGTCTGGGTAAAACCGGCGGTCGTGGTCACAAAGGTCAGAAATCTCGTTCTGGCGGTGGCGTTCGTCGTGGTTTCGAAGGCGGCCAGATGCCTTTATATCGTCGTTTGCCAAAATTTGGCTTTACTTCACGCAAGGCAATGATCACTGCAGAAATTCGTCTGTCTGATTTTGCTCGTGTTGAAGGCGATGTTATCGATCTGAATGCACTGAAAGCAGCTAACATTATTGGCCCTCAAATTGAATTCGCTAAAGTAATGCTTTCTGGCGAAGTCAATCGCGCAGTAACTGTGCGTGGCTTGCGTGTTACTAAAGGCGCCCGCGCTGCAATTGAAGCGGCTGGCGGTAAAATTGAGGAATAAGTAACAGATGGCTAAACAACCAGGATTAGATTTTCAAAGTGCCAAAGGCGGATTAGGCGAGTTAAAACGCAGACTTTTGTTTGTCATTGGAGCTCTAATTATTTTCCGTATTGGCTCTTTTATTCCAATCCCTGGTATTGATGCCACTGTGCTTGCCAAATTGCTCGAACAGCAAAGAGGCACCATCATTGAAATGTTTAATATGTTCTCTGGTGGTGCTTTAAGCCGTGCTTCTATCTTTGCACTGGGTATTATGCCGTATATTTCTGCGTCCATTATTATCCAGTTGCTAACCGTGGTTAATCCCCGTTTAGCAGAGATTAAGAAGGAAGGGGAAGCTGGTCGCCGTAAGATCAGTCAGTACACCCGCTATGGCACGTTAGTGCTGGCAATATTCCAGTCAATCGGTATTGCTACTGGGTTGCCGAATATGCCTGGAATGCAAGGCTTGGTTATTAATCCTGGTTTTGCATTCTATTTCACGGCTGTTGTAAGTCTGGTCACGGGAACCATGTTCTTGATGTGGCTAGGTGAGCAGATTACTGAACGAGGTATCGGTAACGGTATTTCAATCATAATCTTTGCTGGTATCGTTGCTGGCTTACCGCCTGCAATCGGTCACACCATCGAGCAAGCTCGGCAAGGCGATCTGCACTTCCTCCTGTTGCTGTTGGTTGCAGTATTAGTATTTGCCGTAACTTTCTTCGTTGTTTTCATGGAACGTGGTCAACGTCGTATCGTTGTTAACTACGCTAAACGTCAACAAGGTCGTAAAGTTTTTGCGGCACAAAGTACACATTTACCGTTGAAAGTAAATATGGCTGGGGTTATCCCTGCAATTTTTGCTTCCAGCATTATTTTGTTCCCTGGTACTATAGCCTCTTGGTTTGGTGGCGGAACAGGCTGGAACTGGTTGACAACTATTTCTATGTATTTGCAACCAGGTCAACCGCTTTATGTGTTATTATACGCATCTGCAATCATCTTCTTCTGTTTCTTTTACACGGCTTTGGTATTCAATCCAAGAGAAACAGCAGATAACCTGAAGAAGTCCGGTGCATTTGTACCAGGAATTCGTCCGGGAGAGCAAACGGCTAAGTACATCGATAAAGTAATGACTCGTCTAACTTTAGTTGGTGCGTTATATATTACTTTTATCTGCTTAATCCCGGAGTTCATGCGTGATGCAATGAAAGTTCCATTCTATTTTGGTGGTACTTCCCTACTGATTGTAGTCGTCGTCATCATGGACTTTATGGCTCAAGTGCAAACTCTGATGATGTCAAGTCAGTATGAGTCTGCATTGAAGAAGGCAAACCTGAAAGGATATAATCGCTAATCGGTTTGCTTGAGAAGTTACGGAGAGTAAAAATGAAAGTTCGTGCTTCCGTCAAGAAATTATGCCGCAACTGCAAAATCGTTAAGCGTAACGGTATCGTTCGTGTGATTTGCAGTGCAGAGCCTAAGCACAAACAGCGCCAAGGCTAATTAATCGCATATTTTTCTTGCAAAGTTGGGTTGAGCTGGCTAAATTAGCCAGCCAATCTTTTTATATGACAGCAACATTATTTGAGTATCCTGAAAACGGGCTTTTCAGAATGGTGTTGCAGTGAATAAATATTGTAGGAGTGCATAGTGGCCCGTATAGCAGGCATTAACATTCCTGATCAGAAACATACCGTAATCGCGTTAACCTCGATCTACGGTATCGGTAAAACCCGCTCACAGGCAATCTGTGTAGCAGCGGGCATTGCTGAAAATGTTAAGATCAGTGAGCTGTCTGAAGAGCAAATTGAAAAGTTACGTGACGAAGTTGCCAAATACGTTGTAGAAGGTGATTTGCGTCGTGAAGTGACCCTGAGCATCAAACGTCTGATGGACCTTGGTTGCTATCGTGGTTTGCGTCATCGTCGTGGTCTACCAGTTCGCGGTCAGCGTACCAAGACCAATGCACGTACCCGTAAGGGTCCGCGTAAGCCGATCAAGAAATAATCGGGGTGATTGAATAATGGCAAAAGCACCTATTCGTGCACGTAAGCGTGTAAGAAAACAAGTCTCTGACGGTGTGGCTCATATCCATGCTTCTTTCAACAACACCATCGTTACTATTACTGATCGTCAGGGTAACGCACTGGGTTGGGCAACTGCCGGTGGTTCCGGTTTCCGTGGTTCTCGTAAATCTACTCCGTTTGCGGCTCAGGTTGCAGCAGAGCGCTGTGCTGAAGCAGTAAAAGAATACGGAATTAAGAACCTGGAAGTTATGGTTAAAGGACCTGGTCCTGGTCGTGAGTCAACTATCCGCGCATTAAACGCGGCTGGTTTCCGCATCACTAATATTACTGATGTGACTCCGATTCCTCATAACGGTTGTCGTCCACCGAAAAAACGTCGCGTTTAATACGCTTTCGTTTTTAGGATTGTTGGAGAAAGAAAAATGGCAAGATATTTGGGTCCTAAGCTCAAGCTGAGCCGTCGCGAGGGTACAGACCTTTTCCTGAAGTCTGGCGTTCGCGCGATTGACACCAAGTGTAAATTAGAACAGGCACCAGGCCAGCACGGCGCACGTAAACCGCGTCTGTCTGACTATGGTGTTCAGTTACGTGAAAAACAAAAAGTTCGTCGTACTTACGGTGTTCTGGAACGTCAATTCCGTAACTACTATAAAGAAGCGACTCGTCTGAAAGGCAACACAGGTGAAAACCTGCTGAATCTGCTGGAAGGTCGCTTGGATAACGTCGTTTATCGTATGGGCTTTGGCGCAACTCGTGCTGAATCACGTCAGATGGTAAGCCATAAGGCTATCGTGGTAAACGGTCGCGTTGTTAACATCGCTTCTTATCAGGTATCCCCGAATGACGTAGTCAGCGTTCGTGAAAAAGCGAAGAAGCAGGCTCGCATTAAAGCAGCCTTAGAGCTGGCTGAGCAGCGTGAGAAACCAACTTGGTTGGAAGTTGATGCTGCGAAGATGGAAGGTGTGTTCAAGCGTGTTCCTGAACGTACTGATCTATCCGCTGACATTAACGAACACCTGATCGTCGAGCTTTACTCTAAGTAAAGCTTAGCACCAAAGAGAGGACACAATGCAGGGTTCTGTGACAGAGTTTCTAAAACCGCGCCTGGTAGATATCGAGCAAGTCAGTTCGACGCATGCCAAGGTGACCCTTGAGCCATTAGAGCGTGGCTTTGGCCATACTCTTGGCAACGCACTGCGCCGTATTCTGCTTTCGTCTATGCCGGGTTGTGCGGTGACTGAGGTTGAGATTGATGGTGTACTGCATGAGTACAGCACCAAAGAAGGTGTACAGGAAGATATCCTGGAGATTCTCCTCAATCTGAAAGGGCTGGCGGTGAAAGTTCAGGGTAAAGATGAAGTTATCCTTACTTTGAATAAATCTGGCATTGGCCCTGTGACTGCAGCCGACATCATCCATGATGGTGATGTCGAAATCGTCAAGCCGCAGCACGTAATCTGCCATCTGACTGACGAAAGCGCTTCTATTAGCATGCGTATTAAAGTTCAGCGCGGTCGTGGTTATGTGCCGGCTTCTGCCCGAATTCATTCGGAAGAAGATGAGCGTCCTATCGGTCGTTTGTTAGTAGATGCTTGCTATAGCCCAGTAGAGCGTATTGCCTACAATGTTGAAGCAGCTCGTGTAGAACAGCGTACTGACCTGGATAAGCTGGTTATCGAGATGGAGACTAACGGTACAATCGATCCTGAAGAAGCGATTCGCCGTGCAGCTACCATTCTGGCTGAACAACTGGAAGCTTTCGTTGATTTACGTGATGTACGTCAACCAGAAGTTAAAGAAGAGAAGCCAGAGTTTGATCCGATCCTGCTGCGCCCTGTTGACGATCTGGAATTGACTGTCCGCTCTGCTAACTGCCTTAAAGCAGAAGCTATCCACTACATCGGTGATCTGGTACAGCGTACTGAGGTTGAGTTACTTAAAACACCTAACCTAGGTAAAAAATCTCTTACTGAGATTAAAGACGTACTGGCTTCGCGTGGTCTTTCTCTGGGCATGCGTCTGGAAAACTGGCCACCAGCAAGTATTGCTGATGAATAACTAGATCACAGGTTAAGGTTTTACTGAGAAGGATAAGGTCATGCGCCATCGTAAGAGTGGTCGTCAATTGAACCGCAACAGCAGCCATCGCCAAGCTATGTTCCGTAATATGGCAGGTTCTTTGGTTCGTCATGAAATCATCAAGACGACTCTGCCTAAAGCGAAAGAACTGCGTCGCGTCGTTGAGCCGCTGATTACTCTTGCCAAGACCGACAGCGTAGCTAATCGTCGTCTGGCATTCGCCCGTACTCGTGATAATGAGATCGTGGCAAAACTGTTTAATGAACTGGGCCCGCGTTTTGCGAGCCGCGCAGGTGGTTACACTCGTATTCTGAAGTGTGGCTTCCGTGCTGGTGACAATGCACCGATGGCATACATCGAGCTTGTTGACCGCGCCGCTGAGTCTCAGACAGAAACAGCATCTGCAGAGTAATCTGTAGGAGCATAAAAAACCGGGTTAATTCCCGGTTTTTTATCGCCTTTTGATTTTATATCTATAACCACTATCTCATTTCTCATCTGTTCATCTGCGAATTTACCCTGTGTGGGTGATCTCTTAATCTATTCTGGTAGTATTGTACTTATTTCCTATTTGGTAGGAGTATCTCCTATGTATCGTATTGGTCAGTTGGCTAAATTAGCAAGTGTCACTCCTGACACTATCCGCTTTTATGAAAAACAAGGCTTGATGGAACATGAAGAAAGAACGGAAGGCGGTTATAGGTTATATAAAGAGCAGGATTTACAGAGATTACGTTTTATTCGTTATGCGAAACAATTAGGCTTTACACTAGAAGCAATTGTAGAGCTGCTGTCAATTCGTGTAGACCCTGAACATCATACATGCCAAGAATCGAAACAGATTGTTGATTCTAGATTGCAGGAAATAGAAGAAAAATTGTTTGAAATGCAAAAAATGCGTGACTCTTTGAAAATGTTGAGTGATGCATGTTGTGGTAGTAAGCACATAAGCACATATTGCTCTATCTTGGAGATTTTGGAAGAGGGTGCTGCGAATAAATAATTTTTCTTTATTTATTATTCCGATCGTTAAGAGTACAATCGCACTGTTTTTAATCAGATAATTATTTTAACTAATTAACGAAATCATAGTTAGAGGTCATTATGACAACCTATCGCCATAAAAAAGGCATCATTAAAGATAATGCCATAGAAGCTTTATTACACGATCCTTTGTTTAGACAAAGAGTAGAAAAAAATAAAAAAGGTAAAGGAAGTTATAGTCGTAAAGAAAAATGTGGTAAAAGCAGTAGTTGGGAGGCCAATGATAATAATTTTTTTAAGTTGTTATCATTGGCCTTCTAACTTATTAAGTGAAAAATATTAGCCTATAGTCCTAAGTATGATGTTTTTAAAGGAAGAAAGGACTTGGCTGAAATAATTTTTCCACTTCAGGAACGAATTTTTTATCCGTAATAAACATGATTACATGGTCACTTTGCTCAATGATACTGTAATCATTAGCAATAATGACCTCTTCATCGCGTACAATAGCGCCAATTGTTGTGCCTGGTGGTAATTTGATATCACCTATCTTCCGTCCAACAACTTTTGAAGTATTTTCATCACCATGTGCGATAGCTTCGATAGCTTCAGCAACTCCTCTCCTTAATGAGAATACACTGACAATATCTGCTTTACGTACATGGCCAAGTAATGCTGATACTGTTGCTTGTTGAGGGGAAATTGCAATATCAATGACTCCTCCTTGTACTAAATCAACATATGCACTGCGCTGAATAAGTACCATTGCTTTTTTGGCCCCCATTCGTTTTGCAAGCATAGCTGACATAATATTGGCTTCATCATCATTTGTTAATGCAATAAAAACATCAACTTGTTCTATATGTTCTTCGGCAAGTAGTTCTTGGTCCGAAGCATCTCCGTAGAACACGATAGTATCGTGTAAAAGTTCTGCCAGTTCTGTGGCTCTTTCCTGATTATGTTCGATCAGTTTGACACTATAATCTTTTTCAAGCCGCAGGGCTAAACCAGCACCAACATTGCCTCCTCCAACAATCATTATGCGTTTGTATGGTTTTTCAAGTCGTTGTAATTCACTCATTACCGCCCTGATATGTTGTGATGCCGCAACGAAAAATACTTCATCACCTGCTTCGATAATTGTTGAGCCTTGTGGCCTAATAGGGCGATCTTGACGAAATATTGCCGCAACTTTGCTATCGATATGTGGCATATGTTCTCTGAGTGAAGATAAGGCATTACCTACAAGTGAACCACCATAATAGGCTTTTACAGCGACAATACTGACACGGCCTGCTGCAAAATTAACAACCTGTAATGCACCTGGGTATTGAATCAATTTATAGATGTAATCAATGACCAATTGCTCAGGAGATATTAGGTAATCAATAGGAATATCATCAGGTTGGAATAATTTCTCTGACTCTCGGATATACTCTGATGATCGTATCCTAGCGACTTTATTCGGTGTATTGAAGAGGGAATAAGCAATTTGGCATGCAATCATGTTGGTTTCATCTGAATTAGTGACGGCCACCAACATATCTGCATCTTCAGCTCCTGCTTCCCTCAATACTCTGGGATGGGAACCATGACCATTGACAACCCGGAGATCAAATTTATCCTGTAACTGGCGTAAACGATCTGTATCAGTATCAACAACAGTAATATCATTGTTTTCATCAACCAAATTTTCGGCTAATGTTCCACCTACTTGGCCTGCACCCAGAATAATTATCTTCATCGCATTTTCTTCTTGATTAGAAGCCGTTTTCCTATTCTTGCTATTTTAGCAAAAACTTAAGACTCTCTCGTTTAATCGAAAACGAGAGAAAACTGTTATTGTTTAGTTAGTCTGGCATAAAAGAAACCGTCACCACCTGTTATTTCTGGAGTGATTTGTATTCCTGGTTTTTCCAACGTCCCTGTTTCTGCTAACTTAGCATTCGTATTACGCGCCAAAAATGCCTTAATTTGTTCATTATTTTCCTGAGGTAAAATTGAGCAGGTAGCATAAACTAAGGTGCCATTTTTCTTTAAATAAGGCCAAATGGCTTCAAGTATTTCGGATTGTAATGCAACTAATTGATTAATATCTTCATCTCTACGTAGCCATTTGATGTCAGGATGACGGCGAATAACTCCGGTTGCAGAACATGGCGCATCAAGGAGAATACGATCAAATTTCTCACCATCAGCCCACTCATGTGGAAAACGGCCATCACCTGTTTTGACAACTGCATGTAAGCAAAGTCGTTGTAAATTTTCATTCACTCGCTTAATTCTTTGTTCATCAATATCAATGGCGAGCACCTTAGATTTTGGCGCTATTTCAAGTATATGGGTAGTTTTTCCGCCGGGTGCAGCACAGAGGTCCAATATGGATTCTCCGTTAGATGGGATTAAAAGTTCAGCACATCCTTGAGCAGAACGATCCTGAATAGTTACCCATCCCTGATCAAATCCTGGCAGAGCATTTACAGGGCAGGGGGTTATCAGGCGAATAGCATGTGGATGATTAGTATCTTGTTCTGCTTCTATATTAACTTTTTCTAACAGGGCAAGATATTCGTTAGCTGTATGATGGAGTTGGTTTACCCGTAACCACATAGGTGGTTTTTGGTTATTGGCATCTACTATGTTTTGCCAATTTTGTGGGTAAGCTTTTTGGATACGTTCTAGAAGCCATTTAGGATGCAGGAGCTGGCTAATATTATTATTCGCCTGTTCGACCAGTTCTTGTTGCTGGCGCTGAAATTGGCGAAGAACGCCATTGATTAACCCTTTGAGTTGTGGCCGTTTTAAGTTAATAGCACCATTGACGGTTTCAGCCAATGCTGCATGAGCAGGTATGCGCGTATATGTAAGCTGATATATCCCAACCATGATCAGATAGTGGAAAATACGTTGTTTTCCTTTCAATGGCTTTGCCATTAGTTGGCTAATAAACCACTCTAGCTTAGGTAATACCCTCATAACGCCAAAACAGAGTTCTTGCAGCAGAGCTTTATCTTTGTCAGAAACCCTTTGTTGGAGTTCAGGTATGACAGAACTGAGAGATTGCCCTTGCTCCAGTACTTGAGTGATCGCTTTGGCAGCGATGCTTCGCAGATTATATGTATTTTTCATGGTATGGTCAAAAAAGCTGATTGTTGTTAGTAGAATAAAATAGGAAGAAGCCCGTATGCTAAGAGCATACGGACAAATAATCTTAGTTGATTTTGCTACCTGGTATAAACCATTCACGTCTGGAGTTTAAGAGATCGGCGGATGACATTGCTTTTTTACCAGACGGTTGCAACTGAGTAATATTTAATATCCCATCTGCAGTCGCAACTTGAATACCTTTTTTTTCTGCGCTGATAATTGTGCCGGGAGCTTGAGCAGTTTTCTCTGTGATAACTTCTGCTTGCCAAATCTTAATAGGTTGATCATCGATTGAGAAAAAGCTCAAAGGCCAAGGGTTGAAAGCTCTAATGCAACGTTCAATTTGAATTGCTGGCAAATTCCAATCCACTTTTGCTTCATCTTTACTCAGTTTTTCCGCGTAGGTCGCAAGAGTGTCATCTTGTGCCTCTGGTTGACATTTTTCCGAAGTGATTAAGTCTAATGTATCAAGCAGAGCTGTGGGGCCAATATCGGCAAGTTTTCCGTACAGACTGGCGCTGGTATCTTCTTTTTCAATAGGGCAAATAGCTTTCAGCAGCATATCACCGGTATCAAGCCCCGCATCCATCTGCATGATAGTCACTCCAGTTTCTCTATCCCCAGCCCAAACTGAGCGTTGAATAGGTGCTGCACCCCGCCAGCGAGGTAACAAAGAACCGTGAACATTCAGACATCCCAGATGTGGAATATCTAAAACGGCTTGAGGAAGAATTAACCCGTATGCAACAACGATCATAATATCGGCTTGTTGTTCCATGATCCATTGTTGGCTTTCTTCCGCACGTAAGGTTATTGGCTGAAAAACAGGAATTCCATGTTCTTCAGCCAATACCTTTACAGGGGTTGGTGTCAGTTTTTTACCTCTTCCTGCCGGTTTGTCTGGTCGAGTGAGTACTCCAACAATTTGGTGTTGGGAGTTTAGTAAAGCTGCCAAATGGCGAGCCGCGAAGTCAGGTGTTCCGGCAAAAATAATACGTAAAGAATCAGACACTGTTATTTCCTGCAATGATAAAAAATTATTTGCTCTTGGTTCTTAATCGATCAATTTTTTCAACTTTCTGACGGATGCGTTGGCGTTTCAATGGCGATAGATAATCGACAAAGAGTTTACCGACCAAATGATCCATTTCATGCTGAATGCAAATTGCCAATAGCTCATCGGCTTCCAATTCAAACGGCTGACCGTGATAATCCAGAGCCTTAATTTTGACTTGCTCAAAACGAGGCACAAACCCACGCTGTTCAGGAACAGATAGACAACCTTCTTCTATCCCTGTTTCACCTGACTCATTGATCAACTCTGGGTTAATCAGTACAAGACGCTGTTCACGATTCTCAGAAACATCAATGACAATAATTCTTTGATGAATATCGACTTGTGTTGCCGCTAAGCCAATACCTTCTTCTGCATACATCGTTTCAAACATATCATCAATGATACGCTGGATTTCTGCATCGACTTTTTCTACTGGCTTTGCAATTGTGCGAAGTCGCTCGTCTGGATAATGTAATACTTGTAAAACTGACATATATGTTTAGAACTGCATCCAAAAAGTGAGTGATAATTAGTGCCTATTCTAGACATTTCCCGTTTGGATTGACAGTATTGAGCATAAATTAATCATGCAGGTGTGATTTTCAATCAGGTCAGGATGACAATATGGAAGCGATGGAAATATGGTTGCGAATGAAAATGGTCTCTCATCTTTCAGCAGTAAAGGCGATGCCTATTATGGAGCGCTTGTTGCAAACGAAGAATTGTAGCACGACTTTCCTTAAAGAATGTGGTCTGTCGTCGGCACAATGTCTGCAATTTACAAAGGCTAATTCCTCCATGCTGATTTCGGCTCTTAATTGGTTAGAGCAACCAGATAATCATTTACTGACTTTCTCTCAGCCAGAATATCCTCCTTTATTAAAACAGATACATTCTCCACCTCTGGTACTCTTTGTCATGGGAGATGTATCGGTTCTGTCTCAAAAACAAATTTCAATGGTGGGTAGCAGGGCTGCGACCTTCTATGGTGAGAAATGGGGAAGGGTATTTGCTGGGGAGTTGGCTAAGAATAATCTGGTAATCACTAGTGGGCTTGCGATTGGCATTGATGGTATCTGTCATCAATCGGCATTGGATGCAGGAGGAAAAACTATTGCTGTACTCGGTAGTGGATTTGAGAATATCTATCCCAGTCGCCATCAATTGTTGGCTCAGCGGATCAAAGAAAATGGCGCGTTAATTTCTGAATTTTTTCCTGATACACCACCCAGAGCCAAGAATTTTCCAAGACGAAATCGGATTATTAGTGGATTAAGTCTAGCTCTCATTATTGTGGAAGCACATAAAAATAGTGGCTCACTGATTACTGCCCGTTGTGCTCTTGAACAAGGGCGGGATATTTTTGCTTTACCTGGGCCATTGGGCACCGCCTCAAATGAAGGTAATCATTGGTTGATCAAACAGGGTGCCTATTTGGCAACAAGCGTGATGGATGTTATGGAACATATTAGTACTTCGTTTCAATGGATTAATACTGAAGAAAAAGAGAATGAACAATTTGAACAAACAGAGTTGCCATTTGTGGATGTGCTGGTTAACGTAAGTAACGAAGTTACACCTATTGATATAATCGCCAAGCGCTCTTCTCTACCTGTTACCGAAGTTATGACCAAATTATTGGAGCTGGAACTTATG
This sequence comes from Xenorhabdus littoralis, assembly GCF_033949345.1. Lineage (NCBI taxonomy): Bacteria > Pseudomonadati > Pseudomonadota > Gammaproteobacteria > Enterobacterales > Morganellaceae > Xenorhabdus > Xenorhabdus littoralis. The sequence goes on along the minus strand of NZ_VCDP01000106.1, from coordinate 3,000 downwards.
GGAAAAGTTGCTGTTGTCGCTGGTGGGTATGTCCGAACTAATTGATCTATTTAATTGGTATTTTTCCAATATGATGGTGGTTGGTATTCCGTGAGTAATATATGTCTAAGAAAGTTCCCTTTGCTATAAAAGAAACAGAATATTGCCCTAATTGTGGTGCCGAATTAGTCATCCGCAATGGAGTTCATGGGCCATTTTATGCATGTTCCGACTATCCATCTTGCCACTATCTTCGCCCTTTAAAAGCGTTAGGCGATGGACATATTGTTAAGGAATTAGATGGGCAAATATGCCCGAAATGTGGTTTCACCCTAGTCCTGCGGCAAGGGCGTTACGGTATGTTCATCGGCTGCAGTCATTATCCTGAGTGCGGACACACAGAATTGATTGATAAACCGAATGATACATCAATTAATTGCCCTCAATGCCAACAGGGAAAACTACTCCAGCGTAAGTCTCGTTTTGGTAAAACATTTCATTCCTGTAGCCGCTATCCAGAGTGTCAGTTTACACTTAACAATAAGCCAGTTTCAGGAGAATGTTTATTTTGTCATTATCCGTTATTAATAGAAAAGCGGATTTCCCACGGCGTAAAGTTATTTTGTGCCAGCAAATTGTGTAGTAAGCAGCAACCCACTGAAATTGAGAAAGATAATGAGTAACGAAATTTCTCCTGCATTTGATGCAGTTATTACGGCTTTAAAAGGAAAAAAAGTGATTGCCTATCCGACAGAGGCTGTTTTTGGATTAGGCTGTGATCCTGATAGTGAAGATGCCGTGCAAGATTTATTAGCACTGAAAAATAGGCCTTGGGAAAAAGGGTTAATCTTGATTGCTGATAATTATGAACGGTTATGCCCTTATATTGATGATACTCAGCTGAATGATATACAGAAAAAAACTATGTTTTCTTTTTGGCCGGGGCCTGTTACATGGGTAATACCAGCGAAAAAAACAACACCAATATGGCTGACCGGTAAGTTTTCAACTTTGGCCGTTCGAGTCACGGATCACCCTTTGGTTAAGCAGTTATGTTCTATGTATGAAAAACCTTTGGTTTCTACCAGTGCGAATTTTAGTGGATTTGAGCCATGTCGGAGCGTAGAAGAAGTGCGTCAGCAATTTGGAAAGCATATCCCGGTTTTGGAGGGGGGAGTAGGGGGACGTAAAAACCCATCAGAAATCAGGGATGCTTTAACAGGCAAACTATATCGGCAGGGATAGAAAATAATGGATAAATTCGCGGTTTTTGGGAATCCAATCGCACATAGCAAATCGCCTTATATTCATCGATTATTTGCTGAACAGACTGGCATTGAACATCAATACGGGCGGATACTGTCTCCGATAGAGCACTTTGAAAAAACCTTAAAGCATTTTTTTGAGCAGGGAGGAATAGGAGCGAATATCACTGTTCCTTTCAAAGAGAGAGCTTATCAATACTCAGATGAGTTGACTGAACGAGCAAAGATCAGCGGTGCAGTCAACACATTAAAACGGATAGAGGGAAACCGACTTCTTGGTGATAATACAGATGGTATCGGACTCCTAGCGGACTTACAGAGACTCAATTTCATCTCTGGGACACAGAATATTTTGATTATTGGTGCTGGTGGAGCAGCAAAAGGGGTTTTGTCACCTCTGCTGTCTTTGGGGCGCTCAGTCACTATTACTAACCGTACGTTTGAGCGTGCCCAAATAATCGCGGATAAATTCTCTCGGCTGGGAGATATCAGGGCTATTGAAATGGGGACTCTTATTTATCCGGCCTTTGATATCATTATTAATGCAACATCTTCCGGTATTGATGGAGAATTTCCAGCAATATCACCGTTGATTTTCCAAAATGATAGTATCTGTTACGACATGTATTATCAGAATGGATTAACGCCCTTCCTGCGTTTTGCTCAGCAAAATGGAGTTTCATGTTTAGCTGATGGTTTAGGGATGTTAGTTGGGCAAGCTGCACATGCCTTTGAACTGTGGCATGGGGTCTTTCCAGAAATAGAACCTGTTTTAACTGCCTTAAGGCGGGAATTACACGCATGAATCAATCAATTCAGTTCCCCGATCGTGAAGAATGGGATGAAGTAGGAAATAGAGTAATGTTTCCAGCAATAGTAGATGGTCTGCTGGTGGAATGTATGATGAGTGCTGATGTAATCATTGAGCGTTATGGCAAGGCTCATCACCCACTCGATCTTTTTCGTCAACACCGTTGGGATTTGGAAGAAGAATTTGAAACGGTTATTTCGAGTGGGTATGATGATCAATTTGGGCGCTACTCTTTACCTTCAGATTGTTCTGCTAATAAATAGTTATCTTTCCAGCGGGCATAGTTATTAGCTGAATAAAGTAGTCCTTCCAATTCTTCAGGTTTGAGCTTTCTAACTTGTCTGGCTGGGCTACCTACATATAGGTGGCCGCTTTCCAATTTTTTTCCGGGGGGCACAAGGCTGCCTGCACCAATGACCACATCGTCTTCAATAATGACGCCATCAAGTAAAATAGAACCCATACCGACTAACACCCGATTTCCAACCTTACATCCATGTAGCATCGTTTTATGACCTACTGTGACATCTTCCCCAATTATCAATGGGAAACCGTCAGGATTATCAGGGGATTTATGAGTTACATGTAAAACAGAGCCATCTTGAATATTTGTACGTGAGCCAATTGATACGTAATTTACATCTCCTCGAATTACGACAAGAGGCCAGATGCTGACATTGTCTGCTAACCTGACATCCCCAATGACAACAGAGGAACGATCTAAAAAGACTTTTTGACCAACCTGAGGATAGAAATCTAGATACTGGCGTAAAACAACAGACATAAAAACCTCAACAATAAGGGCGAATATCAATTAATAGAGATATTATTGAGGAAAAGATCACCATGCAATGAAAAGATTTGCCTTAAATTCATCCAGATTGGATTGTTTTTTTTGCTAAAAGCATAAAAAATGCCCACTTAAAAAGAAAATCAAAAAAAACT
>NZ_VCDP01000105.1:0-3554 GCF_033949345.1 Xenorhabdus littoralis | reverse complement strand
CATCAAACCGAGGTTTTCTACAATCCACGGATCCTGACGATCCAAGTCAAGATCCCATTCCCTATACCTTGCAAACTTACGATCAAAGATAAAAATGGTCCATTTTTACCTATCAAAAAGTAATCAAAAGTTGGAATTACACAGAATAATACTGAAAAGACTAAATTTTGAACTAATTTGTGGGTGATAATTAGCTAATTTAAGGTTGTTATTTAACCAAAGCAATCCTCGCCAGAACCAAACTACCTATTTTTCTTAATTCATTTAAAATATCAATCAAATTTTCCTTAACAAATTGATTAATAAGTAAAATATTCAAACATATTTGTACCTTCCCCCACACATCCCTAACCGAATGATTTTAAAGTCTTAATCCGCCAATATATCAGCACACCTTAACAGGAGAGAACGCTAATATGGCACAAGATTATCATCACGGAGTCCGTGTACAGGAAATCAATGAAGGTACTCGTACCATCACTACCGTTAGCACTGCTATCGTAGGTATGGTTTGTACTGCTCCTGACGCAGACGAAAAAACATTTCCATTAAACACTCCAGTTCTGATTACTGACGTTATGAGCGCCAGTGGTAAGGCTGGGAAGAAAGGGACTTTGTCCGCATCACTGAAAGCAATTGCAGCTCAGGCTCAACCTGTCACTGTGGTTGTTCGTGTGGCTGAGGGCGAGTCTGAAGAAGCAACCATTACTAACATCATCGGTGGTGTCACTGATGCAGGTAAGAAAACCGGTATGCAGGCACTGTTGGCGGCACAAAGCCAACTCGGTGTTAAGCCTCGAATTCTGGGTGTCCCGGGGCTGGATCCACAACCTGTTGTTGCTGTACTGGCTTCTATTGCTCAGAAATTGAAAGCAATGGCGTATGTCAGCGCTTATGGCTGCAAAACTATCGATGAAGCCATCAAGTATCGTAACAACTTCAATCAGCGTGAGCTGATGCTGATTTGGCCAGATTTCTTGAGCTGGGATACTGTTACCAACAGCGAAGCGACTGCTTTCGCAACCGCTCATGCTCTGGGGCTGCGCGCCAAAATCGACGAAGAAACTGGCTGGCACAAAACTCTGTCCAACGTTGGTGTCAACGGTGTGACGGGTCTGTCTGCTGATGTTTTCTGGGATCTGCAAGATACCGCAACTGACGCTGATTTGCTGAATAAAAGCGGCATCACCACACTGATCCGCAAAAACGGCTTCCGTTTCTGGGGTTCCCGCACTTGTGCTGATGATCCACTGTTCCAGTTTGAAAGCTACACTCGTACTGCTCAGGTTCTGGCTGACACTATGGCTGATTCACACATGTGGGCTATCGATAAGCCGCTGACGCCATCACTGGTGCGCGACATTATCGAAGGCATCAATGCTAAGTTCCGTGAACTGAAAGCCGGTGGCTACATCATTGATGGCCGTTGCTGGTACGACGATAAAGCCAACGACAAAGACACCCTGAAAGCGGGCAAACTGACCATCGATTACGACTATACACCTGTACCGCCACTGGAAAACATGATGTTACGCCAGCGCATTACAGATAGTTACCTGATGGATTTCGCTAAAAGTATTAATAACTAAGGGGCTAACTGATGGCATTACCTCGCAAACTTAAATACCTGAATTTGTTCAATGATGGCAACAACTATCAGGGGATCGTGGAAGAACTGACTCTTCCTAAGTTGAGCCGCAAGCTGGAAGCTTACCGTGGAGCCGGCATGAACGGCAGCGCAATGGTGGATCTGGGTCTGGATGAAGGCGCACTGGATGCTGAATTCACTCTGGGCGGTATTGAAGCTCAAGTGTACAAACAGTGGGGCATCGCGAAAGCTGATGGCGTCATGCTGCGCTTTGCTGGCTCTTTTGAGCGCGAAGACACGGGTGACGTGGTTGCAGTTGAAGTTGTGATGCGTGGCCGTTTCCAAGAGTTCGATCACGGCACTTATAAACAAGGTGATAACACTCAGACCAAAATCACCGCCAAAAACACTTATTTCAAACTGACATGGGATGGCGAAGAACTGATTGAAATCGACACCATCAATATGGTTGAGAAAGTAGGTGGGGAAGACCGTCTGGAACAGCACCGCCGCGCTATCGGTCTTTTTTAATCGCTTCTTTGAGCAATTAACTTTTTTAAAACTTATTTCCTGTCTCTTCAGTGCGCAAATTGTACCTGTTGAGACAGGTTATCTATCGGATAAACAAGGTTGAACCATGACAGAAACACTGAACACTCAAAATGACGATCTGCGCATTATCGAACTGGAAGCTCCACTGGCGCGAGGCAACGGCGAAATCACAGAAGTGATGATTCGTAAACCTAACAGTGGTGCACTGCGCGGTGCACGTTTACAGGCACTGCTGGAAATGGATGTGGATTCTATGCTGCTTGTCCTGCCGCGTGTTACCACCCCTGCATTGACCAAAAGTGACCTGATGATGATGTCACCAGGTGATCTGATTAATCTCAGTGTGGAGGTGGTCAATTTTTTGTTGCCGAAGTCGGTCAAGTCCGATTCCCAGAACGATTAACCGTTGATGAATTGGTGGCAGATATCGCCACCGTTTTTCACTGGTCTCCGGCAGTCACAGATGAAATGTCACTGCCGGAACTGTTGGACTGGCGGCATCGGGCCATTTTAAGAAGTGGTGCAGAAAATGAGTAATATACAGTCACAGCTAAATAAGGTACTGAGTACCGTAGGAAAGCTGACCAGTTCCTTTAAATCTTTTCAACGCTATCAGAAAAAACTGTCGGATAATGTAGATAAAATCCATAATCAGTTTAAAAAACTCAATAAGACCGTAGAATATTTAAAACCTATTGTTGAATATGCGCAGGAAACTGCGCGTATGCGTTCTGATTTAAAAACCTATTATCAATCTGTCAAACAATATCTGTTTTCCCGAAATAACGCTCCTCAAATAATACAATCAGAGGCGGTTTCCCAAGCCGGTAGCATTGTTTATGCCACTCAGAATGTGATACAGGAAAATATCTCGAACAAGAAATTCGAATTGAATATCAATTTTGGTGGTGGTGACGGTGGAGAAGATGATGCACTGGATCTTAAAGAAATATGGGATGCACTCAAGACGATATTTAAGGGAATTAAATTACTTTTGAGGGGTCTTGGTACTGTCTTTATGTGGCTTTTACGGACAGTGGGAAAAGTTCTTTTGACCATTGGTCGCTTGTTCTTAAGGGTGCCTATTCTGGCACTTATTGCTGCCATTGCTATTGCTGCCATTTATATTTGGAAAAACTGGGATTCATTGAAAGAAAAGTTCCTTACCCTTTGGGAAAATATAAAAACTATATTCAGTAATGCATGGCAGGGAATAAAAGAACGTGTTGAGAAGGCATGGGAAAGTATTAAGCAGTTTTTTATGGGCGGTGGGTTATTCGGGGTTATTTATCGTAACTGGGATACGATTAAACAGTATGCCTCTTCTGTTTGGGAAGGGATCTCCAACAAAATAGGTGGTGTCTGGGAAAGTATCAAACAGAAGACCCTTGGCCTCTGGGACAGTATCAAGTCA
>NZ_VCDP01000104.1:0-15083 GCF_033949345.1 Xenorhabdus littoralis | reverse complement strand
AAGCAGGAGAAGCCTAAGGAATCGACGCAGAAAACCAGTAAAAAGCCCAAGGAGGAAGATTGCTGTGGTGATCCGGTCGATATGGCTACGGGGGATTTCCTGCAACAATGGCCGGTGCTCTCCCTGCCGGGCACGTTGCCCTTGTCACTTGTCCGGACTTATCGCTCAACCACGGATTTTACCGGATTGCTGGGGCCAAAATGGGCAGATGACTGGTCACGGCATCTGACCCGGGACGGCAAGGCCACTCATTTCACCGATGCGGATGGTGTTGTCTACACGTTTCATACCCCAGAGGAAAAGGTTTTCTCCGTTAACCTGCACGCCGGGCATTATCTCTTGTTTGGTGAGCGGAGTGGCGGATTGCATGTCTTTGATCGCCAGACCCAATTAATCCTGAGCTTTGAACAGCAGGATGGCGAACGCCGCTTGTTGTCTGCGATCCGTGACCGTCATGACAATGGCATCACTTTCCATTATGAAGACCGTCACGACGAGGGCATACCCCAACTGGCCCAAATTACACATTCTGATGGTTACCGATTGTTACTGGACTATGACCAGACTCGGCTGGTGTCAGTGGAATACCTGACGGAGGAACTGCGCCAGCGATTGGTGACCTGCCAGTATAACGATCGCGGCTACCTGTCGGAGTGTCAGACTTTCCAGCACAGTCACCTGTGGCATGAATATGATACTCACGGCTACATGACCCGCTGGCACGATACCGACGCGACTGATGTGTCAATGGGTTATGACGATAAAGGCAGAGTCGTGTCAGTCTCTACCCCACAGGGCTATTGGCAGGATCGTTTTCAGTATGACGAGGTCAATCGGGTCACGACTTATCTGGATGCGGAAGGCGGTTGTACCCGCTATGGGTACAATGAGAATGACCAAATCGTGCGTAAAGTTGATCCACTGGGCAGAGAAACGGTGCTGGAATGGGACCTCAGTCATAAGCTCTCGGAGACCGACCCGCTGGGCAGAAAAACCACCTTCGAGTACAACCCCTACGGTGAACTGACCACACTGACTCAGCCTTCCGGTGAAACGTTTATTTACGAGTATGACGAATACGGTCAGGTGTTGCAGGCTACATTACCGGAGGGCAAAAACTGGTGTTTTCACTACAGCGCGCAGGGCGCTTTGGATGCAGTCACTGACCCACAGGGACGGCTGGAAGAATACCGTTATAACCAGCATGGCGAGTTACTGCGCAGAATCCTGCCCGATGGGACGCAATGGCGTTATGACTATGAGCGGCACCGGTTGCATCAGGTGCTGTTACCCAACGGCTATGCCACGCGTTATGATCAGGACGGACTGGGACGGCTGCGTTGTGTGACCGATGCGCTGGGGCAGGAAACCCATTATCAGCACAGTGCGTTTCATGCCAGCCAGGAAAGCAGTGTGACAGAAATTGAGTTACCGGATGGCGTAAAGCAGCAGATTGACTACGACAGTGAACGCCGGATCACCGCCGTCACCGACGGTGAGGGACACACCACACGCTATGTGTATGGGGCGTTTGACTTGCTGACGCAGCTGATCCGTCCGGATGGTACGACACTCAATTTTGGTTATGATCGTTTGGTCCGGCTGAACAGTGTGGCCATGGCAACAGGCGAGACGTATCGTTATGAGCGCGATCTGGCCGGGCAAATTATCCGTGAAACCGATTTTACCGGACGGACGGTGGAATATGCCTATGATCCGCTGGGCCGCCGTACGTTGACCCGTCATCCGGATGGGCAGCTTATCCGTTACTGCTATACCGCCCAGGATCAGGTGAACCGGCAGGAGCACTGGACCACGGGGGAGTTAAGCTGTGAACTGACAGCCGTTACGGCATACCGGTATGATACCCGGCGGCGGTTGATCCGGGCGGCTTCAGCCGATGCGGTGGTCGAGTTTGACTATGATGAGGCCGGTAATCTGGTGTGTGAACGGTTGAATGGCCGGGAAATCGTCCGGGAGTGGGACAGCACCACTGACCTGCCGACGGCGGAAACGCTGGATGGCAACACCCTGCAGTTTGGTTATGACCGGATGGGAGGGATGAACCAGATTCAGTTTAACCGGCACAGCCCCTTATTGCTGCATTATGATCCGCTGGGGCAGGAAACGGTACGGGAAAGTCCGGACGGCTTTATTCTGGCCAGCCGCTATACGGCAACAGGATTACTGGCACACCAGTCAGCCGGCCGTGTGACGGCCCTGTTCCGTGAAACGCTGCAACAGAATGACCCGCATTTCCCGCCTCAGGCGACGGCCGTGAACCGGAGCTGGCAATATGACCGGGCGTATAATGTCAGGGTGATTGACGACGGGCGCTGGGGGCAGACGCGTTACCGCTATAATGGTAATGGTCAAATTGTTCAGACCATGTATCAAGGGGCCCGGCCATATGAAGAGCAGTTCCGCTATGATGCCAACGGTAACCTGAACTTACATCTTCCGGTGGATGCGCGGGGGGCGGTGGATCATATTGCCCAGTCGCAGCAAGCGGGCCGTGTGGTCCAACAGGGCGACACCCGCTACCGCTATGATGACCATGGCCGGTTGGTGGAAAAAACGGCACAGCGCGATGGTTTTCGGCCACAGGTCTGGCGTTATCGCTGGGACAGCCGGCATCAACTGACCCAGTGCCAGACACCGGACGGTTCACGCTGGCACTATCAATACGATGCGTTCGGGCGGCGTATCCGCAAGCTTAAGGTGCACGACGGTAAACTGACGGCCGCTAATTTACAACGCTGGCTGGACGGTAAACCGGATTTAACGCCACGGGCGACGGAAATTTACGGGCAGGAATATTTGTGGAGCGGTGACCAGCTGATTGAGGAAACGCCGTTGTATGCCGATGGCTCGCTGGCGCTGGACAGCCGCGTGCGCTGGCTGTACGCGCCGGGGGCGCTCACGCCGTCCGCCAGATACGAACGGGGCAAGCTGCATTATGTGGTGAGTGACCATCAGGGCACGGTGCGGGAGATGCTCAACGAAAACGGCACGCTGGTCTGGGCACAGCGGCTGACCACGTGGGGGAAAGCCGAGAAGTCGCAGGTGATCGCGTCCAATGACCCGGATTATCATGTGGGCTGCAATCTGCGTTTTGCAGGGCAATATGAGGATGCGGAAAGCGGGCTATACTATAACCGTTTTCGGTATTATGATCGGGAAACAGCTCAGTATCTGACGCCAGACCCGATCGGGCTGCTGGGCGGGGTAAATCCTTATTCTTACGTATATAATCCGCTGTCTTGGGTTGATCCGTTTGGGTTGGCGGGTAAAGATTGTGATAAGTCCATTAAATTATCTTCACCAAACCCAGTCCCTAAAAGCGTTAGGGGAGAATATGAAGATATAATCACAGGAAAAGGTACTCCAAGGGTACATAAAGATACTGGAATTCAAAAAACCCTAGAAGATAGAAAAGGAAAAACGAATAAATTCTGGATCGGAGCTAAAGAATGGCAAGTAGTTCATTCAGGAAAAGGGCTTGACCCACACCATCGCATACTAGAACAAACATTACCTAATGGTCAAAAAATATATGGATATGTACTAAATCATGATTACGAAAAAGTCTATAAATTTCCGAGTCCTTGGTATCCCGATGGTGGTAAATATCCAGGGCACAAGTCAGTGAAATGATAAACATTAAATTATTCAACAGAATGGCAATACTATGAACCACAGTAAATATTGCATATATATTAATGATGTAGAATGCGCTATAGCCGATGATATTGACTTTTTTCACCTGAGTAATAATGAAAGCGATAATTTCGGATTGATTCTATTAAGATCAAAAGAAATAAAGATGCAGAAGAGTGTCAAATTAAAAAAAGAAGACACCATTACTATATCCTATTATATCAATGGGGTATGTGCATTTGAATTTAATGGTTATATAATAGACAAAGAAAATACTCTAACAAACAGTCAAGAGTTTTTATTCGTAATAAAAACTTCTGATGAGCCACCTCTTACCATTATTGCTATTTTAAAAGAGTGGGTTAAAGGAAATGATTTTATCTACTGGAAAAACAACAAATGCATAGAAGCAAAAAATCTATGGCTAACCGCATGTTTATACTGGCAGCAAATTTTTCCACCAAAACCTAATAAAATACTTAATGCCTCACTAAGCTTAGAAGGTGTCAATAATTATCTTGACTTCTTTTGCATGCTTGGAGAAGCATTTTTGGGGAAAAGAGGATATATAGGTAGAGATTTTCATGGGTTTGATGATTTATTGGGTGATCTTAGCTATGAAAAATCAGAAATTAATATTTATATTGAAAATATGAATAAATTAAAACTTTTTTTAGAAAGAATTAGTCCTCCTGATTGCAATTACTATGATACCTTCATGGCAATTTTAGCAGATAGAAAATGTAATATTCACAAAATATAATTTTGTTAATTAGTTTTAAAGCCGGAAAGATCCCCGCGATCTTCCGGCTTTGTTATTTTAAGAGCTGCTCACTCCCTGCCCTTAGCGGCTTTTATAGTCGCCAATCAGCTCCCGCATTCTCAGCTTAATTTCACTGATTTGCTCGCGCTGGCGCTGGTATTGCTGTTTGAGGCTGTTCGTCTCGTCACTGTCAGGGATCAGCACCAGACAGCCGTCCATGATCTTCACCGTGACCGAGCCGACAGTCTCAAAGCCTGCGGCCTTAAGCCTTTGCCCCTTAAGGGTAAGCGTACGGGGAACCCCACCTAGCCAGAGGGAATTCACTGATTAAAATAGTGTCACCTATTCTGATGATGGAAAAAACCTCATGCGCCAATCCAAATTTACTCAAGCTGAGTGGCTGGACATCTTTGAACAGCAGAAAAAATCCCCACTGACTGTCCCGCAGTTTTGCCAAAAAATCGGGGTTTCAACAACCCGCTTTTATCATCATCGCCAACGCGCCGCCGGTTTACAGGAAAAAACCGCTGAGCCGGCCGCCCCATCTGCTTTTATTAAAGTCAGTGACGTTCAGAAAAAATCCGCCTTATCCGGCCCACTCCCCATCTTATTTGAAACGCCGTATGGCAGCCTGCGTTTCCCAGCCGACACGGACATGCACGTTATCATTGCGATTATCCGGGGGCTCGCCGCATGAAAATGTTTGTGGATGTCCCGGACGTTATTATTCAATAGAGGAAACAGATCCTAAGGTAAATAGGATTGAATTTTGGGAAAGAAATAGATATCACCCAGACCCCGGCTTTTATCAAGTAACTAACTCAGGTATATTGAGCAGTAAAAGGTCATTATATGACCCACACAATAGACTGGATTTAAAGCACTATTTAATTAATGGCAATGATAGCCATGTGGAAATAATTGCATCTAAATATGAATATAGATATTTATAAATAGTAATTAAGGCCGGAAAGATCCCTGTGATCTTCCGGCCTTGTTCTTTTAATAACAGCTCAATCCCTGCACTTCGCTACTTTTATAACCCCCAATCAGCTCCCGCATCCGCAGCTTAATTTCACTGGGCTGGCCTTGCTGGCGTGCGTACTGCTGCCGGATAGCGCAGGTCTCGTCACTGTCCGGTATCAGCACCAGACAGCCGTTCATAATTGATCGTCAGCGTACAGCCCGTATCCCACGGTGTAATAACGTTCGGTTTCTGGCAGTTTTATTTAAATGTTGTAAAAACGAATGCTTGTCTGATAAGGCAGCATGAGCTTTGTGATAGGTTAATTATAAAGTACATTTATTAAAATGGAGTTCTTCGCTATTATGGTCTATATAAGATCAATGTATTATTATTGCCGAAAATTCTTCGAGTAAGTAATTAAGGGTTTTTGAAATATGATGAACAAAATATTCTTATGCTTTTCGGCCATCATGCTTACTGCTTTTCCGCACATATCATTTTCAGCCTATACATCTAACTTTGAGACAAAGACTTATGATATCATTATCGATGTACGTTGCTCCGAAGGTAATATAAGTTGTGATGATGTTATTTTTACTGTGATAAATAAGAAAAATCATAATTCTTTGATGGTGAAAGGAAGTACTCTAAACCGAGATTGTAAAACAGGAAGCTGTGATTTTTATGGGTATGAATTTAAAGATAAAAAAATAACATACACTATTTATCAATATGGAACTTTAGAATTATCGGAAAAAGGAAATGTTATTTTTTCAGAGGATGGTAATTTTAAATATTAATAGGCGTGTATTTTCATTAATCATCATTTATTTTTTTGGCAGGAAATAAAATATTATTATTTTTTTGGGGTTGTCTTGTTTATATATTTTTCATTGATGAGACAAAAATGGTGATTTATGAAGATTGTGTTAATGAGGGAATGACCGAGTTTTTTCCGTTGGAAGAAGCTATTGATTATTTAAATTTAAAAGGTATAGACATGCAAAAATAAAATCATATCAACTAAAACACTGACATGTATAAATTACCAGTGTTCTTCCCGAATATTCCATGTATTCAACCCTGTTAAAACTATCAGTAAATCACGTTAGCAATCATTTTCCTCATTTATTATTTGTTAACCATATTTTTCTATTTGAAATCAAAAAAATAGTGAGTACACTTACTATACTTTTTCTCCATCCAGAGTATTCCTACACAGGGCTTTTGATGTTGAAGAACTGAAATAAATGTCAATTTTTTATCTTGTAAACCGCACTTGATATACCAAATAGCAATTATAAAACAGTTGATTATAAGTGATGTGGAGTTGTCTCCACAATTCAGGATATGCCCTCATGACATATTGTGAACTCCAAAAAGATCAGACTGCTGTTGAATAGCAGGAGCGTCTTTTTAGATTGTGTTTATCAATATCATGTCCTGAGGGAGTGTGATAAATGAGATGTGGTAAGGTTAATGCAATAAGTTGATTTTCAAGGTTAAAATTCCAAGGCCGTTTTCTCATATCAGACTTGATTATGAAGGGAGGGAATGATGTTTTTCCATGTTGTCAACAAAAATAATATTATCGTATTTGTGTTAATGTTGGGAGTTGCCATTTTATTTTTGTCTTTCAATAACAGCCAGTTGGGCATTATTAGTTATGCCGATAAGCATTGTCAGAAAAATACAACCTGTTTGATTGATGTGAATAAGATGGCTCCTTTTGACTGGGACAAAATGTATATCATCGATAAGGGAATAGAACGTGAAGATATTGAGGATATTATCGGTACGACATTTAATGAGAAAGCCAGTTTTTTTTATAAAATCATTTTTGTCCGGGATCAAAAGGTGATTTATTCAGATGAGTATCATCCTTCGGATGAATCTTATGAGAAAAAGTTTATCAAGCCCAATTTTCATTATCCGTATGAAAAAGAAGGTAATTATTTTAGCCACTATGCGATTTCTAAAGATAATTCCATTCTTTCAGTTGAAATTGAAAATGAGTCTCTTTTGAGTGACAAAGTTTACTACAAGATTTCGCCTTCTAATGGTCAGCAAGTCAGAGGAAAAAATCTGTAAGTTTCTTCTATTCGTTTTCGGAAAAATGAGCAAAGTTGATACTCGATTGAGTGCAGGCCGACTATTTCTGTTTAGCCTGCACTTTTTTGCCGGTATTTACTGCTTTTTTAGTTGGCTTGCCTGACTGATTTTTGCTGCTTGCCTGTTTTCGGGGCTGAGGATTGCCAGCCAAATTATTTTTCACGGTTTCTGATTTATTGTTCTGCTTTTGCAGTCGTTTCTCCAGATCACATGTGGTCTTTATGTTTTCTAAGGTTCTGGTTAATCCCTTTATCAGACGCTCGTCTTTGTCCGCTTGAGCATATTCGAGTTGCTTCTCCAGCGTTTTTTTCTTGATTTTACATCCTGCTTTATCTTGGTCTGCGTAGGCAACACTCATACTGAAAACGGTCAATACAGCTAAGAGTACTGTTTTCGACTTCATGAATTATTCCTAAGGTTAGTGAGAGTAATTATCTGAAATTTTATACGCTGATCTCGATTTGATCCTGAAAATTCAACTGGATTCACAACAAGGAAGGAGCTGAAGGAGGCTTTTATCTTTTTTGTCGAGAATGAGGCTATAATGCCTTCCTCAGTTGTCTGGTAAGGCATCAGGCAAATTATCAATATTCTGCTCTCGGGATTAAATCGAATGTTAAGTTATCGTCACCTATGGGATTAGGTGTTTTGATGCTATTCCATTTGAGTTTTATTTCTTATTTATCAAATTGTTATCTTAAAACATATACTGTATATTTTTCCAGTGTTTATTGACGTTTTCTCACTTTTGCATCACACTGTGGGGTAATCGGTGGGGCAACAAATTGTGAGATTTGAACATGTCTACAGGTATAAACAAACTATCGGATAAGAAATTAAGAGCGCTGTTGGGGACACGCTCCGATAGAGTAAGAAAAATATCTGATGGTGGTAGTCTGATGATTCGAGTCACAAAAGCTGGCTCTATAACTTGGATATATAAATATCGTCTAGGTGGTCGAGAGTCAGAAGCAAAATTATTAACATTAGGGAAATATCCCGATCTATCTTTAGCTAAAGCCCGTGAAATGCGCGACCAGTGTCGAACATGGTTAGCAGAAGGAAAAGACCCACAAAGAAAAACAAAGTTAGATAGGAAAAGCACCTTAAAACCAGTAACTGTTAAAGAAGCTATAGAATACTGGTTGAATGAATACGTTGATGAAAATTTGGTTTTATCTGAAAGATACAGGGAACGTTTCGAAAAACATCTTTTTCCGCATATAGGCGAAATTGCCCTTTCTGATTGTGATACTCATTATTGGCTAAGGTGTTTTTCTCTGGTCAAAAAGACCGCTCCGAGCATTGCAGGTGCATTGTTACAAATGTCTCAACAGGCTTTAAAGTTCTGCCGAGTTCGTCGATTTGCTGTTTCTCATGTACTGGAAGGTATCACGAAGCAGGATATAGGGGTTAAACAAAATAAACGAAAACGAGTTCTGACAGAAAAAGAATTGTCTGATTTTTTAAAATCAATTAATGGCAATTACTATATTTCCTACTATCAGAATATATTTTATCTATTAATTGTATTTGGCGCACGAACAGTAGAGATTCGTATGTCAAAAATGGATGAATGGGATTTAGAACAAAAATTATGGACTGTTCCAGAATGTAATAGCAAAACGAGAGAGAAAATAATTAGGCCAATCCCTGATGCAATATTTGAAAAAATAAAAATGTTAAAGCACCAAAATAGACATTCCGAATATTTGTTGGGGGAATTAAAAGATTATACAACGGTTAGCATGGCTGGCTGTCGAGTATGGGAAAGGCTAAAACATAATGAGAAGTGGGTGCTTCACGATTTACGGCGCACATTTGCCACAATGTTAAGTGATATGGGGATCGCCCCGCACATTGTTGAGTTACTGCTAGGTCATACTTTAGGTGGTATTCTGGCAGTTTATAACCGAAGCCAATACTTACCAGAGAAGCTAGACGCTTTAAACAAATGGTGTGAGCGGCTTGATGTATTGGCGGGTAACTATGAGAATGTGGTTATATTAAAAGCAGCTCAATAATGGGAATGAGTTTGATTGCGAATATGATAATTGTGATATATATGTAACAAATGTGGCTTACTTCCGTAATAATTTCCATTAAGTAAAATACCCTCACAAAAACAATTAAACAGTGAGGGTAACATGACTATTCAATACAGCATTCCGACACCTGAAGAACGCCGCTCTATCCTTTCTGAATATGGCGAACCTTATGATCGTCTGATCCGTGAAAAGGAACGCCAGCACATTACCTCTATTTCCAGAACATCAGCATGGAAACTGGAAAATGAAGGCCGCTTCCCTGCCCATAAGCCATTAGGCCGCAATTCTTGTGCTTGGTTGCTCAGTGATTTGCTGCATTGGGTACGTAATCCGCCAACCGTAGAAAATATAAATAACCCGTATAGCCGTAAACCGACCAATTAAAAATAACATCATGGAAAAATTAACTGCCTTAATTGGCAGTTGTCAAACTCACTCTAAAAATAGCCTGATCTTTGGCATAAAGGGATGTGATGGTAGATATTAGCTATAGAGATTCTTTGATATTAAATAGTCATCAATTGGAGAAGCAACCCTCTTTAAGAGGGTTAGTTGATTATTCTTACTCAGTTGATGTTTTGGCTTTACGCTGGCGGCGTTTGATTTCGCCCGACATAGCCGACACTATGAATTGTGCAGTGCTTTCGCCTTCTTCTTTTAATTTTTCCATTAAATCAACAAGCTCATGTGGTACGCGAGCTTCTAACTTTTTTGACTTTGCATTTACTGCTTTTGTTGCCATATCTGTACGCAACAGCGTTAACGGTCAGCCAATTGCATGATGGCGTGGTACTGGCTGCAATGGATGAAGGTAATTTACCGACGGTTGCTGAGTTGGTCAGAAAGCAATGGCCAAACACGAAAATCATTCTTGCTGCTGATAATGACTGGCACGAACAAGGCGAACGGGACAAAAACGGCAAACTGAAAAAGAACGTCGGCAAGATTGCCGCAGAAAAGGCCGCTCAATCTGTGGGTGGATGGGTATCTTTGCCACCGACAAAAGAAAAAACCGATTGGGATGATTATCGCCAGCGTTACGGCATTGAGGCAGCAAAGCAAGCGTTTAGTGATGAATTATGTCAGATAAGGAAAGAAGAACCCGTGTCAAAATCAGTCGTGGTTAATTTGGATGAACACAGAGAAAAAGAACGCGATCTGTTAAAGCCACATGTTGATACACGAAAGAACGGTATTTATTGGGTTGAACCTAAAGAACAAAACGGAGAAATCATTGAGATTGAAAAATGGCTGAGTGATTACATGGAGGTCGTCGGTATTGGTAACGATGGCGGGGAAGGTTATCTCATCATTAAGTTATCTCAGGAAGGGACAGATAAACTGACCTTTGAAGCCTTACCCCGCCGTGAAATTGGGATGCCGATAGGCTGGACGCGGCTGCGTTCAAGGGGAATTAACATCACAACCAAAAACAGCCTGTTACCGATTTTATCCGACCACTTACAGCGCAGCGGAGATCGCCGCCAGTGGGAAGTCACACAGACGGCAGGTTGGCACTGTGGGGCATATGTCATGCCGGATGGTGAGATCATCGGTCAGCCTGATATGCCCGTGGCGTTCTGTGGGGGCACATCGGCTATTGCGGGTTATGTGGTCAGGGGAACCGCCGACGAATGGAAAACCCGCGTTGCTTCATTAATGAAAGGCAACCGTTCAATGATGCTGGGGGTGCTGGTGGGATTAGCTGCGCCGCTCAACTCGTTAACAGGGGGTAGCTGTTTTGGTGTGCATTTATTCGCTCAGTCCTCAGCGGGTAAAACGACTACGGTTGAGGCCGCCAGTAGTTTATACGGTGATCCGGAAGAACTTAAATTATCGTGGCATGGCACCCATCACGGTTTAAATAACGAGGCGGCAGCCCGCAATGATGGTTTCTTGCCGATTGATGAAATTGGGCAAAGTTCGAACCCGAAAGAAGTCGCCAACAGTGCCTACAGCTTATTTAACGGCGTCGGTAAAATTCAGGGGAAACGGGAAGGCGGAAACCGTGTGGTTATTCGCTGGAAGATAGCCGCCCTTTCGACGGGAGAGGAAGATTTGGAAACTTTCCTGATAAAAGGCGGGATTACCCCAAAGGCAGGACAGTTAGTCAGGTTGTTGAGTGTGCCGTTTATTGATACTGAGTTTTTCAATGGTTATGAGGATGGTGATGCACACGCAAGGGCAATCAAACGCGAATCAAAACGCTACTGTGGCACGGCTGGGCGGGCGTGGATCTTGTGGCTGTCTGAAAATCAGGAACAGGCAATAGAAACTGTAACCCGTAAAGAAAAAGAGTGGCTTGATAGCCTGCCAGAAGAAGCCTCGGCACAAGTGAAACGGGTGGCTGTCCGCTTCGCTTTACTGGATGCCGCCGGAGAACTGGCGATCCACATTACAGGCTGGAATAAGGCAGATTGTCATAGCGCGATAAGGCAAAGTTTTGATGACTGGTTAGCAGATTTTGGTATCGGGAACCGTGAAAAATATCAGGTTGTCACCCGTGCCCGCGATTTTATCCAGAAACACGGCTTATCGCGTTTTCAGCCTTATACCTATGGAAAACTGAATGGAAACATAGACACTGTTAACGCCATGAGAATTAACCATCTCGCGGGCTATCTGGTACATAACCGCCGTGATGATGGTCAGGTCGAATATCACATTATTCCCAGCGTATTTGAAGAAGAAATATTGCAGGGGTTACAGAAGAAATCAGGCTTTGAGGCTTTGGAAGAAGCCGGAATGTTAATCAAAACGGAGAAAGACCGCTTTATCAGTAAAACCATTTCAGTGAATGGCACTCAGGGGCGCTTTGTGGTGCTGGTTTTCAATGATGAAGATTAGCCCTCACGTAAAAGAAAAAACATCGGGATAACGGGATGGCGGGATAATAAACATTTAATTAAATAAATATCAGTAAGTTATATCTGTTTTAATTATCCCGTATTATCCCATTGCATCCCGTAACGTGATGTAGCTATAGATAAAGTATTAGCGTGACAATGGGTTATCCCGAAAACATTTTTTCTTTGACAGGCTATAATTCATTGAATAGTAAAGAGCTAAAAATATTGTTACTGCATTTCGGGATAAGCGGGATAATGTGGGGTAAGTTAACCGGATGAAATATAAAGTAAAAATGACATTTATCCCGCTATCCCGTGGAAATTGATGCAGTTATATAGCGTTGTGGTTATGAGAAAAATAATTTGATGAGCTTTTATCTTTCGCATTACCTGAAATTTCAATTAGGTAATTATCTGATTTTATTTAAGAATAGAGATTAATCACAATTCTACTGGTGTACTTTTATCCATGCTGGAATAGATAAGTATTATTGTTATATCCTGTTTAATTGATGCTGTATCGGGAATCATGGCACAAACCAATTAATTCTTAACTGGCGTTATAGTAACACTTGGAATAATTTATTTTGAATATTATGGAGAATTAAAGAATGACACATAGGAAATATAATCCCACTTGGGATGGTTATATGGGCGATGTTTTAAGGGGTAATGTGGGGATTAATCAGTTAAAGCCTCAACATGAATTTTTTGATGCCATTGGACTAGAAAAAGTATTGAGTGATAATACCCAATACCACATCGTTCTTTCGTTATCAGAAGCCAAAAGCATTATTGAAGATATAAATCCACCTCGTCCACCGGATCCATATAGTGGAGAAGCATTTGCAAGAGGAATGAAGGAAGAAAACAGAAAAAAAAGTCCTATGTCGTATGTATTTTCTGTCACAGACCCTATTTCTACCTATGCTGGAAATATCTATGATTCACGTGGCTTATATGATGTTATTCAAGAATTTAAGAGATTGGGTATTACAGCTACAGAGCATATAGGAGAAAATGGAAGAAGATATATTCACATATCAGGGTATGCAGGTCTTAGGCGTATTATCCGAGGAGCGCGATATAGTGCCAATCATCCTCAAATGTTAATGATGGGAATAGGGCAGCAAGGTCTTAATTCAAGCATCATTGGTGGGGTTAGGTTTTGTATTATTTTTTCTATTGGGTATCGAATTATTGAAGGTATATTTAAAGATGAATATACATTGGCTGATTTTATTGGCAACATCACAATGGATATGGCTAAGACGGCTATTATCGCTGCTTCCTCTTGGGTTGTAGGTTCACTATTAACAGCTACTGCGCTTGTAGGGGGAAGTGTTGTTGCTGTAGCAGGTATTGTATTCCTTGTTGGAATAGGTGTAGCTATAGGATTAGATTATCTTGATAAACAATATCAAATAAGCGATAAAGTTATAAAATATATTAAAAATGAGATTGATAGGAAGAAAAGAACACCAGAGGCTAACTTGCAACAAATATTTAATGGATTAGGTAATATCAGATGAAGAATAAATACATTAAATTACTAGGCTCTTTGATAATGCTTATTGTAGTTACAAGTATTATGATTCCTGTTAGCGAATACATTATTTCTTTAGTGCTTATGAAAGATTTGATAGTATTCTCTGGTGCGGTGGTAATGTATTCCTTATCATTTCCATTAATATTTTATTCTATGGCAGGCTCTGCTTTTTTCTTCATATTTAATAGATTGCCAAAATATAATGAATCTATCGTAAAATATCTGAGCAAGTTAATGTTCATTTCATTAATTATCGGTTTTCCAATCTCTTTTTTTGTAGGTTATCAATTGAAAAATGATGGCTATTTGGTTTGTGACAAAATTTCATGGATGTCACCTACTACTTATGTTAAAGACATTAAATTATGTAATTGAAAAATTTTGTAAATATTTCGTCCTCATGTTTCCGCAAGTTTAGCCCTCATGTTTCGAGGGTTTTTTATTCTATTTTTCATAGATATATTAAGAAATGGCACTCAGACGTGAGCCGCCATCAGGCCGTTTAATCAAGCTGCGAGAAGCAGCCTGTGAGACGCAGAAAAAGATTATTCGGCCTGCCTCTCTCAGAGCTGGTTTCACGTCTTAACATTCTTGTTCACGGAAACCATGTCATGAAAAAGCTACTCGAATTACGCCAGCAAAAGGCAACCCTCACCGAACAAATGCGTTCACTGCTCATCAAAGCCGAAACTGAAAAACGTTCACTCACCGAAGATGAAGCAAAACAGTTCGACGAACTGCGCAGCCAGTCCGACACGCTGAATACTGAAATTGCCCGTTATGAAGCCTTGGCTGATGAAGAACGCAGTCAATCAAAGACACAACCGACCAGTAATAAACTCAGCAATGATGAATTGCGCCACTATGTTTTGACTGGCGAAACCCGCGCTTTGTCTACGAGTGTTTCATCTGAGGGCGGCTATACCGTTATCCCTGAGCTGAACAAACAAATCATGCAACAACTGACTGATGAGTCAGTGATGCGCCGGATCTGTATGGTGAAAACCACACGTAGCAACGAATACAAACAGTTGGTTTCTGTCGGTGGCGCAGCAGTGGCGCATGGAGAAGAGGGCAAGGCACGCGGTGAGACGTCCACGCCGAAGATGGAAGAAGTCAGCATCAAACTATTTCC
>NZ_VCDP01000103.1:0-994 GCF_033949345.1 Xenorhabdus littoralis | reverse complement strand
TCACGGCTTAACAGCCGCCAGAACAGCCCCACGTTAATTTTCAGATATCCGGTGCCTTTTTCCTTCAACCGGACGTAATTACGCTGACCCCGCCGGTAACATTTCACCTGATATTGCGCCTTACGGCGAAAGGACAGCGGGGCCGTTACCGGCACATGCAGGCCGGGTATGATTTCCGTTAATTTTCCTGACATCGTTTCCTGTATGACCCGTTTTATCCCTGTTTTTTCACAGAGACCGATCCGGATGCACCCTGTTGCTGCCATTCTTTGACGGCATTCCAGACGGACGTCAGCGAAATATCATGATGCTCCGCCACGTCCATCATGATATCCAGCCCTTCGGCACTGTCCGCATCCCCAATTTTTGCCGCCTGCCAGCGCTGCCACAGGTCACGGTTTTCCGCTTCCGTCAGCACCGAAACCCGCCCCGACTTCACGGCAATCCCGGCAATACGCCGGCGCGCCGCCACCTCCAGACTGGACAGGCCAAAAAAATAGTGCATCAGGTCAATCGATCCGCTGAGTTCCAGTGCCCGGTCAATGCGTTGTATCCGCTGCTGTTCGATACGCGCCTGATGTAAGATGCGGGCCAGATTGGCGTGATGAATCTGCACACTCAGCACCGATACCGGGCTGTTGCCCAGATAATGCAAATCCTCAATCGTCAGGCTCTGTAACATCAGCATCTCCGAGGGTGCCAGCCCCAGTGCTTCGCAACGGCGGATATAGCCGTTCTTCAAATCCATCACCAACTGCAACAACAGGCTGTTGGTCGCTTGCGATAAATGATTCATACACTTCCTCCATTATCAGGCCAGTCAAAACACAATGAATGAACAACACACTGAAAAGCAGGCACCCCGTACCGGCATCGCTACATCGTCAACATCTCCGGTGTAATTTCGCGCTGAAGTTCACGCAGGCGGCGGATAATTCGCAGCAGCCGCAGAAACTTCACGGTCTGGCTGTCATCCAGTAATGGCACCGCCTCC
>NZ_VCDP01000102.1:0-688 GCF_033949345.1 Xenorhabdus littoralis | reverse complement strand
GGTTTATCGGAATAAAAAGAATGGTAAAGATAGGTGGTGGTCAAACTGAGAACGATTAATAATGCGAAGATTAAGCCACCGTGCCATCGGACTATTCGTTGTAGCAGACTCATTCTACACCTCATCCTGAAGAACTATCCTGAATAGTGGGTGTGGAAGATAACATTTTCACACCCTCTTTGGTTTGTGCTATCTCCTGCTTACCACGGCGTGGCAATCGCCAATGTGATCAAATACCGTTCTTCATCTGGATGCCGATCATCTTTAAAACGAGCCAAATTCAGTTTAATCTGATACTGATCATCTGCTTGCCAATAAGTCGTTCCTGGGGCTTTCATATGGCGAAGATTATCGTGTAATTCTGGGGTATTCACCAAGGGATGATACCCTTTAAGAAGTCCCCAACCTGCTTTACTCCATTGATCTTGTAAATCCAATACAATTTTGATCGCATCGTCATAGAGCAATGGCTCGATTTGTGGAGAAATCCGCACACTAGTGATGACGTCATTCGCGTATAGGACAGCAAAGAATCGGGCTGGAGGGGTAACAAACCCATATTTCGGGTCGGTAAAGCGTAAACGGGCATCTGTTTTTGGAATATTATGCCAAATTTTACCCGGAAGGTGCGGATCAATAGCGGCACTGGAACGCTGTCGCATATCCTCGTAAGGTTCACCAATCACCA
>NZ_VCDP01000101.1:0-26416 GCF_033949345.1 Xenorhabdus littoralis | reverse complement strand
TGCGGGTGGTTCTGATTAAAGTTGAATTAAATTTATCTAACGATTATGGAGGTAAGTTTTATAACAGAGAGTGTTAATATTCATTAGTGTTATGTTTTTATTTAACCTAATAAATTATATGAGATGATTTATTAAGTTAGACAAGTGCACATCAAAAATTACTGATGATTATTTATATCGCTTACTTATCTATTGAAAACGTTCTTTATTATTTCTTAAATATTGTGGATTAGTGCCAGAGTTGTTGCTGAGGTGAGCTGTATGTAGCAGACAACTCCAGCGCTAAAAGCTTACCTTCCAGAACATGATTCGTTGCTTTTTTCTGGCTCAGGGAGCGTTTTATCCTTATTAATTACTGAGTTATCCCCGTGTCGATGACTCTGTTGTTTAAATGACTTTTTCATCATTTTATTTACGTGATTTAGTGTATTCACTATACATTTTTTGTCGTCTGCATCACAATTTTTTGAAATATATTCCAATAAATAAGGTGGGATTATATTTTTTTTAATAGTCTCATTTTTACACATAATAATGCCCTGTTTATGAACTGCCATGTTTTTTTAGTTGTCATATTGGCGTCTATTTGACACTATATAAAATATTAGCCAAATTAACAATGTTAGTCACTACTATAAATGTAAATTTTATATGCTTTTATATTAATAAGTAAAATGATTTAATTAACAGAGAGGAAGAGAAGAGGGAATTGATGAGTAGAATAGCTTTAAAATTGACTTCTGAGTTATTATAATAGAGGTGGAATTCAAATATAATCAAGGCCTTCCTTAGCCTTTGATTATCTGAAAAGTATTACCATCCTCAAAGTAAAGCGCCTACTTGGTTCCACGAATAAGTCACGAGATTTGATATTTTCTTACCAAATAATTTTTCTGCATTATCAACGGTTAATATTGCGAAATCATTAAAATCTGCTTTATGAGATAACCGTTTGTCTAATAACGTATTATACCAAATTTTGCCAGCTTGTTCCCATGAGTAGCCTCCTAATTCTATTGCCAACAAGTAGAATGCCTTATTGGGAATACCAGAGTATTTATGGACTCCGCCATTGTCATCTTTAAAGGGGAGGTCTTGATACTGATCCATATGACCGACTTGGTTATCTTTCGGGTTAGCGCTTCCTGGGTTTTTGAATGATCGCAGAGCTACATTAGGGTCTTTAGTTGGATTAAGCGCAGGACCGAATAACCCCTGACCTATTAACCAATCAGATTCGCTGGACTTTTGGTTATTTGCGTACTGTTTTACCATAATGCCAAATACGTCTGAGATAGATTCATTTAGCGCGCCTGATTGGTAGGCATAGTCAAGACTTGCTTCACTTTCAGTTACCCCATGCGTGAGTTCATGAGCAGTAATATCAATACAAGAAGTTAATCGATTAAAATAAGGGGGATAGCCATCACCAAAAACCATTTGATTATTATCCCAAAAAGCGTTCATGTAGTTTTTTTGATAATGTACGGTAGCAACTAACTTAAGGCCTTTGTTATCGACCGAATTACGGTCAAAAATATTCTTATAGAATTCATGCGTTTTCCCCAGATAATCATAGGCTTCATTGGCTGTTATATCATTATCTTCACTCATTCCTTCACTCAGAATTAATAAATCTCCCGGATATATGTCATTACGTTCGGCACTATAAATTGTTCTATTTAATTGATCATTAAATCCTGGTTGGTAGTCAGGTATTAAATTATCCATTTCAGCCGAGCTGTGCATCAGGCTGTAAACATGATTTAATGTTTTTAATATATAGTTTTTATCTATTTGGCCACAATCTTTAACAACGTATTCCAATAGAAAAGGAGGGATGATACCAGATTTGTTTAATCTAATTTTATTGTTGTACATAATAATACCCCGTTTTTTGGAAGTTGTGTATGTTTTATTTCTAGGGCCTCTAATTAATTATTAATCTAAAAATAGGTGTTTGCTACTAATCGAAAGATTTTAGTTTTGCTAAAAATATATTAATTTGTTAATATATTTGTGGGGTTTTATTAAAATTGTGGTTTTTATTTTAATTTTATCTGAATGTTACTGGTTTTTTATCATTGATATTGTATTAATATTATCCTCTGTTTTTGTTATAAATAGAACGTCAACCTTATTACTTGAGGTTACAAACAGCGTTTAAAGCTTACTTATCTGATGTTTTTTATTCCTGATAGCTCCTAAGTTGAGAAAATTTTCACATTTTTCATCTTAAATCCTCCTCTGATCAGTAAATGTTTTTACCCGATTTCTGTCTCTTTCCTCCTTCTCTTCTATTTATTAATAAAAGTTATTAAATAATTTTTATACGTATTAATTGGTATATTGCAATGCCTAGAAATCTGTTCCAGTACAAATAAATTAATTAATATTTATTTGCGTTTTTCGTAGTGTTAGTTAAATGTTAACTGGAATTAATGAGTAAGTCATCAAGGAGAGTATTGATTTTTTATGGCAGGGTATTGTTAATGAGAAAATACAAATTATTTTAGTCATGTTCTGATATATTTACTGAATGCCTATCTATTTTTTTAAAAAAAGAGTAAAACAGGAACGCAGAAGTTATCTTATATTCCTGTTTTGAATTATCATACCCAATCTTTTTTTATCAAAAATGAGGTGTATAAATCAGATTCTGGAGAGTCTGGCTCAGGAGCGTAACCATATTCCCAGCGTACTAATGGTGGCATGGACATTAATATTGACTCAGTCCTGCCACCACTTTGCAAACCAAAGAGTGTTCCCCTATCCCAAACTAAGTTGAATTCAACGTAGCGACCCCGGCGATACAATTGAAATTGTCTTTCACGATCGCCCCAAGCCATATTTTTTCTTCGTTCAACAATCGGTAAATAAGCAGATAAAAAACCGTTGCCGACAGCTTGCGTGAAATTAAAGCAGGCATCAAAATCAGGCATATTTAAATCGTCGTAAAACAATCCACCAATGCCACGTGGCTCATTGCGGTGTTTTATAAAAAAGTAATCATCACACCATTTTTTATATTTAGGATAAATATCATCGCCAAACGGTTGGCATAAAGTTTTGGCAATGGTATGCCAGTGAATGGCATCTTCTTTGAAGCCATAATAAGGTGTTAGATCAAAACCACCACCAAACCACCAAACTGCTGGTTCGCCTTCTTTTTCAGCAATAAAGAAGCGCACATTTGCATGGCTGGTTGGAATATAGGGATTCAGTGGATGGATGACGAGAGAGACGCCCATAGCTTGGTAGCTACGACCCGATAATTCAGGGCGATGGGCTGTGGCGGATACAGGCAGTGAAGCGCCTCTGACATGGGAAAAATTCACACCAGCCTGTTCAAAAATATTGCCTGCCGTTAATACGCGACTGCATCCGCCACCACCTTCTTCTCGTTGCCAGCACTCTTCCTGAAAGGTTGAGTGACCATCAATTTGTTCAAGTTGCTTGCAGATTTGCTCCTGTAATGAGAGGAAAAAATCCTTAACTCGAGATATATTAGGTATATTCATTTCTGCTTTCATTTTGGTTAGTTTATGGCTATCGGCAGTATACCTGTTAGTATCACTAAACGCATTTTCATATTGATTCCCAAATAAAAGCAGTGATAATTAACGTTGATTCAATTGCTTATTAAATAGGCTGGCTAACTATGGAAATTCGGGTATTTCGGCAAGACGACTTTGAAGCCGTTATCACACTTTGGGAACGTTGTGATTTGATTAACTCTGGTGATGACCCAGAAATAAATATTGAGCGTAAGCTAAATCATGACGCTGATTTATTTTTGGTTGCTGAAGTTGCGGGAGAAGTGGTTGGTTCAGTTATGGGTGGCTATGATGGTCATCGTGGCCATGCTTATTATCTGGGCGTTCATCCTGAATTCAGGGGCAGGGGAATTGCTAATGCATTGATTTCCCGTCTGGAGAAAAAGTTATTGGCAAGAGGCTGTCCAAATATTTTGATCATGGTTCCTGAAGAAAATGACGCAACGATTTGTATGTGTGAAAAGATGGAATATGATTATTTGGGACAAGAAAGTGTTATTTTCAGTAAGCGTTTGATTATTGATTAAATATAAAATGACAAAGAATAACTGAGTAGTATTATGCTACTCAGCCATTATCTTTAAATTCATTACCTTTAAATATTGCTAATAAATGTCTTGCCGATGACTTGAACAAGTTACTCCACGAGTTTTGATGTTTATTTTTTTTCATTACGAGATCCTTCGAAATAAGAGACGGTTTCGTCTCAGTATCTGAAATGATTTTTACTTGAATATTTCCATTATATTCTTCGAATAGATAATAATGTTCATATGTAGTTGATTCTGGTTTTCCTTCTAATCTGCACCAGTTAGAAAGTAATTGATAATTAATGGCGTTTTTGGGTGGGGGCATATGCATTTCCCTTTGATGGAAGCATTGATTTAAGAAACAAGCCCGTATGTAATGTAAATTGGCTGGCTGAGTCGGTTTTTGGCATGATGTTTCTGTCATGCCAAAAGGGATTGATGCAGTGATAATAACTGTAAAAACAAATGAATAATTCATAAAGAACCAATATTTTATATTTTAGCAGATAAAAGTTATGATATTGTTTCTTTTATAAACAGTTCTGCAATGTTACATTATTAATGTATCCTTATCGTTTCTATCGATGGAAACTATGGAAAATTTTGGAATTCACAATTGAATGTTTTTCTGAGAGTGTGGTCTGATAGATTTCAATTTGCAGCCTGTAAAAGCGAAGGTAAGAAACCGTGATGAATAAATTTTTTGTATTTAATTTTTTTTCCAAACAGCGGGTTATTGTATCCAGCAGTTTAGTGGGATGCTCATTGTTGTTAACTGCTTGTGCTGGAACATCGGGGCTTTCATGGTCTTCCCTATCGCCATTTAACTGGTTTGGCAGCTCCTTGAATGTATCTGAACAGGGGTTGGGTGAAATCAATAAACAGACGGATATGGCGAAATCCGTGATTGAGCGAGGTTTGGAAGGAAAATATCACCTGCGTAGTGGTATGGAAATGCAAAATGGTAAATTAGTCAGCATTATTCAAGGAATGAAAGATAACCAAGTTAAGCTCGAATTTTACGGTTTGCTCAATGGCAAGGTTAATCGTATCGATGTGTTGGATGAGGGAATTAAAACAGTTTGGGGAACGGAAGTAGGGACATCTTTTTCCAGGCTGTACGATAAGGCATTTGGAGTTTGTCAGCGATCTCAGGACTTCACTGTGCAACCCGCAGTTATCTGCATTGCCCCACAAAGCCAGCATGTCAGCTATGTATTCACGGGAACTTGGGATGGCCCTGAAGAATTATTGCCTTCTGATGATGTTCTGAAAAATTGGAAAATTTTACGTATTATTTGGAAATCCTGATAAAATTTTAAAGAGAGTTTTAACGTAAACTCTCTTTATTATCCACCTGCATAAATAAACGCATCTTTTATTGTGGAGAGCAGCGTTCATTTTTAATCCATTTTCATAAAAGGAAAAAATATTTAATGGCTGGATTGAAATCGAATTTATTTTATCATCTGATGAAATTTACGTAATTGAAATTAATGCTAGATATAGTGGAACAACACGAGCCTAATGATATGTTTTCGAAGAAAATTTTTATGAAATTGCGTTGAATAGATATTTAAACAATGCCCAAATCACGCCTATCAATCAGATTAACACGGTAATTGAATTTCCTCTCAAAATACCTTTAGCACATGGCTTTTTATTTTACTGAAAATAAATAATTTGTCAGAAGTCATTAATAAATATCTTTCTTGAGTTTTTGCAACCTCCCTGAAAAATTTATGTGAATTCCTATACAACCAATGGATTTCAAGATGTAGCGCGGCGGCAAGGGAACGAGCTCCCAGAAGCATGATTAACCATATGTTTATAAAAACGGTGACTGGGGTGAGTGAACGTAACATTAGCTTTGCCAACACTGTACTATCAGATTTTCTTCATCTTATCGCGTTTCATCATTTCTCATGAAAATTCGGTATATAAAACGGGGGATAGTAAACTACCTTGTTATAAAGATTCTGGATACAGTATACCTTCCATCTTTCAAGTTGCAGCCAACAAAGCTGCAACTTGAAATCAATAGGGTATAGAAGAAATGGTTATCAGATAGGATGATGGGTAAGGTGCTGGATGAGAATAGAGGCAATAAAAAATAAATTATTGAGTGGATTGGCGACGACGTTATTGCTGATCAGTCTCAACACTTATAGCACCAACGTTCAGGCTATTGAATTGCTGAATAGCTCTTACGACATCGCTCGGGAATTATTTTCGAGTTTGAATCCAGAGTTTGAAAAACAGTGGAATGCACGGCATCCACAAGATAAATTGACCATCAAACAATCCCATGCAGGTTCATCCAAACAGGCACTGGCTATTTTACATGGTTTAAGAGCGGATGTGGTGACCTATAATCAGGTTACGGATATTCAGGTCTTACATGATCTCGGCAATCTGATCCCCGCAGACTGGCAGCAGCGTTTACCGAATAACAGTTCTCCATACTATTCCACAATGGCTTTTTTGGTACGTACAGGTAATCCCAAAAAAATCCATACATGGGTAGATTTACTGCGCAATGACGTAAAGTTGATTTTCCCGAATCCCAAAACTTCAGGTAACGGGCGTTATACTTATCTGGCCGCATGGGGGGCGTTTCAACAGCAAAATACACACGATCCAGAAAAGGTTCGTCAACAGATGCAGCGCTTTTTGCGAAATGTAGAGGTATTTGATACAGGAGGTCGTGGAGCGACGACTTCTTTTATTGAACGCGGTTTGGGTGATGTCCTGATCAGTTTTGAATCAGAGGTCAATAACATTCGCAAACAATATGGTGAAGATAACTATCAGGTGATCGTGCCTCCGGTGGATATTCTGGCCGAATTCCCAGTCACTTGGGTGGATAAGAATGTCCGGAAAAACGGCACTGAAGCCGTGGCCAAAGCGTATTTAGATTATTTGTATAGCCCCGCTGCCCAGCAGATCATTGCCAGCTTCAATTATCGCGTGATTGATAAAGACGTGATGACAGCGCACCAAGCCCGTTTTCCTGCAACTAAACTGTTTCGTCTGGAAGAGCAATTTGGTAACTGGCCTCAGGTGATGAAAACCCACTTCAACACAGGTGGCACCTTTGATCACTTATTGATGGAAGGGCGCGAATAATGTGGTCATTCAGCAAGCGCGTCTTACCCGGATTCGGGCTAAGTTTGGGCAGCAGTCTGTTTTATACCTGTCTTATCCTGCTATTGCCATTAAGTGCGTTGGTAATACAGCTTTCAAGCATGACATGGACGCAATACTGGCAAGTCATCGCGAATCCTCAGGTTATTGTTGCTTATCAGGTGACATTGCTGGCGGCTGCGGTTGCCAGTTTGTTCAATATGGTATTTGGCATGTTGATGGCATGGATATTAACCCGGTATCAATTCCCCGGGCGGAGTTTACTGGATGGTCTGATGGATTTTCCTTTTGCTTTGCCGACGGCCGTTGCAGGTTTAACGCTGGCGACACTGTTCTCTGCAACAGGATGGTATGGTGCCTGGCTTGGTAATTTCGATATCAAAGTGGCGAACACTTGGCTGGGCATTGCTGTGGCGATGGCATTCACCAGTCTGCCTTTTGTTGTACGTACTGTTCAGCCGGTTCTTGAGGAGCTTGGCCCTGAATATGAAGAAGCAGCACAGACATTGGGTGCGAGTCGTTGGCAGACTTTCCGTCGCGTTATCTTGCCTGAGGTTTCACCGGCACTGATTGCCGGAACGGTGCTCTCTTTCACTCGAAGTTTAGGCGAGTTCGGAGCTGTGATTTTCATTGCAGGCAATATTGCGTGGCAAACAGAGGTTGTTTCCCTGATGATCTTTGTTCGCCTGCAAGAATTTGATTACCCGGCTGCCAGTGCAATAGCTTCGGTTATCCTTGCAACATCATTGTTACTGTTGTTTAGCGTCAATGTATTGCAAAGCCGCTTTGGTAAACGGATTGGAGGTCATTGATGAGCGAATTTTCCGAATACACATTGGTGCAGCGTTCTCCTATCAACTGGGGTAAATGGCTACTGATTGGTACGGGATTACTCTTTTCGATTTTATTGTTGGTGATCCCGATAGCATGGATTTTTTTGACGGCCTTTTCTAAAGGTATCGACATTGTCACACAGAACCTTTTCGACCCCGATATGCTGCATGCTATCTGGCTGACAGTGATAATTGCGCTGATAACTGTACCCATCAATCTGGTATTTGGCGTGATGACAGCATGGTTGGTAACACGTTTCCAATTTCCCGGCAGACAATTATTGCTGACGTTAATTGATATACCGTTTGCGGTTTCGCCGGTTGTAGCGGGTCTGCTTTACCTCCTGTTTTATGGTGCCAATGGCTGGCTGGGAAATTGGCTGGGAGATTATGACATTCAGCTCATGTTCTCATGGCCGGGGATGGTGCTGGTGACGGTATTCGTGACATGCCCGTTTGTTGTCCGTGAACTGGTGCCGGTGATGTTGAGTCAGGGCAGTCAGGAAGATGAGGCCGCTATATTGTTGGGGGCTTCTGGTTGGAAGATGTTTTGGCGAGTGACATTGCCAAATATTCGCTGGGCATTGCTGTACGGTATTGTTCTGACTAACGCAAGGGCGATAGGGGAATTTGGTGCGGTGTCCGTAGTATCAGGAGCGATTCGCGGAGAGACTTATACACTGCCTTTGCAGGTCGAGTTGCTCTATCAGGATTACAATACAGTAGGTGCATTTACGGCAGCGGCTTTATTAGCGTTGATGGCAATTATTACTCTGATTGTCAAAAGTGCGTTGCAATGGCGTTTAAGTCGTCAGCAAGGGTAGATCAGGAGCAAGATATGAGTATTGAAATCAATAAAATCAGTAAATCTTTTGGTCGAACTCAGATACTGAATGAAATCTCACTGAATATTGAATCCGGGGAAATGATTGCCCTGCTTGGCCCGTCAGGTTCAGGCAAAACGACATTGTTGAGGATTATTGCAGGGCTTGAACAGCAGAATTCCGGTCAACTGAAATTTCACGGTCAGGATGTCAGTCGGGTACATGCGAAAGAGCGACATGTTGGGTTTGTATTCCAGCATTATGCTTTATTTCGACATATGACTGTCTTTGATAATGTGGCTTTCGGGCTGACAGTGCTTCCCCGTCGTCAGCGTCCGGGTAGCGCTGAGCTGCGGAGTAAGGTCATGGCATTGCTTGATATGGTGCAACTATCGCATTTAGCTGATCGCTATCCATCACAGCTTTCGGGTGGACAAAAGCAACGAGTGGCATTGGCAAGAGCATTGGCCGTTGAGCCACACATCCTTTTGTTGGATGAGCCTTTTGGGGCATTGGATGCACAAGTACGAATGGAGTTGCGTCGTTGGTTGCGTCAGCTTCATGAGGAATTGAAATTTACCAGCGTGTTTGTTACCCATGATCAGGAAGAAGCAATGGAAGTGGCAGACAGGGTGGTTGTCATGAACCAAGGACGTATTGAACAAGTGGGTACGCCCCAGCAGGTATGGCGTGAACCTGAGAGCCGTTTTGTGCTTGAGTTCATGGGTGAAGTTAACAAACTGCATGGTGAAATTAAAGATTCCCAGCTCTGGATTGGCGGAAAAATTTTCCCGTTAAATATTAAACCGCTGCATCAAGGGAATGTGGATGTTTTTTTTCGCCCATGGAACATGACACTCAGCTTGCAGCAGACCGCTTTTTGTCCCTTGCCTGTTCAGGTTGCTGAGATTAGTCCGCGCGGACATTTTTCTCTCTTGTCAGTTAAACCTGTCGGTTGGGGAGATGAGTTTCTGTCAGTGATTTGGCCGGATAACGCATCAATGCCAGTTAGAGGTGGAAACTATTTCATTGGGGGTTCGGATGCCAGTTTGTATGCGGACGATGTTCCACTAAAGGTGTTGCGATTGGCAGAATCCGCTTAATTCAAAAAGTTTAATCATTGAATCTCAGTTTTCCGTTTTTAACGGAAAGCAGGGATTTTTTTGTTTAATGCCTTGCTACAATTTTCTGAATATGATTATTTGGTTATCCATTCTCATATGAATTAGGTAACGCTGTGGCAAGCTTGGAAGACTTTATAGGTAATACACCACTGGTTAAATTACGACGATTGACAGAAAGTGTCGATGCGGAGATTTGGGTAAAGCTGGAAGGAAATAACCCTGCGGGTTCCGTGAAAGACAGAGCCGCGTTTTCGATGATCCAGCAGGCTGAATTACGCGGAGAAATTGCACCGGGCGATGTTTTGATCGAAGCAACAAGTGGCAATACTGGCATTGCACTGGCGATGATTGCGGCGGTAAAAGGTTATAATTTAAAATTATTAATGCCTGAAAATATGAGCCTTGAGAGACAGTCATCAATGCGGGCTTACGGCGCTGAATTAATTTTGGTCAGTAAAGAAATGGGAATGGAAGGGGCCAGGGATTTGGCGCAAGAAATGGAGAAGAATGGAGAAGGGAAGGTTCTCGATCAATTCAATAATGCGGATAACTCTCTGGCACATTTTAATACTACTGGCCCGGAAATTTGGCAACAAACAGCTGGGCGGATTACTCACTTTGTTTCCAGCATGGGAACAACAGGCACAATTACCGGGGTGAGTCGTTATCTGAAATCACAGTCAAGCACAATACAAATAACGGGGTTACAGCCCGCAGAAAATAGCCAAATTCCCGGTATTCGCCGTTGGTCTCCGGCTTATATGCCTAGTATTTATCAGAAAGAGCTGGTGGATCAGATCTTGGATATCACACAAGAAGAAGCTGAAACCACAATGCGTTTATTAGCGCAGAAGGAAGGTATTTTCTGTGGTGTCAGTTCTGGCGGGGCAGTTTCCGGATCATTACGCATTGCAGCCGAAAATCCGGGAGCCGTTATTGTCGCGATTATTTGTGATCGTGGCGACCGATATTTGTCCACAGGGGTTTTTAATTAACGCGCCTTTTGTCTTTTTATCGATCCTTTCATGTTTCAAGCGAGTGTAAAGCGAGTAAGAAGTATGCTTTTATTTTCAAAAACGATAACTGATTTTTGGCAAGCGCCATTATTAAATGGGGATATTATTTATAGTTGATGATGTTTTTACTATCGCCACCAATGCTAATCTGGAAGAAGAAGAAAAGAGCAAATTATTGCAGGAAAATGCGGGCAGCACACTGCGCCAGCTAACGGAAAAGGAAGATGAAGACGTTTTCTCTGAGTTTCAATCTTCTGTTTCGGAGCAGGATTTGAATAATGCTTATGTCGAATTGGATCACTGGGCGGTATTCGGTTCTTTTGAACAACATAGATTGATTAGTGCTGCCAGTATGTATCCTTGGGATAATGCAAAAATTGCGGATTTAGGGGTACTGACGTTAGCGCCTTTCAGAAGCAAAGGTCATGCCAGAAAAGTGGTACGCACAATTAGTAGATATGCTTACGCTCAAGGGTATGAGCCTCAATATCGATCCCAGCTCGATAACCTTGCGTCTTTAGCACTGGCCAAAGCAGTGGGCTTGACACTGTTTGGCAAATGGGAGTTGGTTGCCCCCGATTCGAATAATTGAGCGTTGTTGATTTATCCATAAAAAATCGCCCTGTTTTATCAGACATTTTATCTTTCAGCCGGATAAAACAGTGGCGATTAACGCACAATCATCAATGACAATGAATCGGTTAACAGAAAAAGAGGGGAATATTCCTCAATAATCTTTCTGTTATTTTTTGATCCGCATGATGACAGATTCACCCACGACAACTGACCCACTGACCTTAGATAACTCTTTGATTTCATCCATGTTAGAAATAACAACAGGGGTTAAGGTTGATTTAGCTCTTTCTTCCAGAAATGCCAAATCAAACTCTAAAACCAAATCGCCTTTTTGTACCCGTTGGCCTTCTTCAGCAATACGCTTAAAGCCTTCACCTTTCAGTTCAACGGTATCAATACCAAAATGGACGAATAGTTCAATGCCACTATCAGATTCGATAGAAAAAGCATGATTAGTTTCGAAGATCTTACCAATGGTGCCATCAACAGGAGCGACAATTTTGTTGCCGGTCGGTTTAATAGCGATACCATCACCCACAATTTTTTCTGCAAAAACAACATCTGGAACATCTTCGATGTTGACTATCTCACCTGACAATGGGGCGATAATTTCAATACTGCCGCTGTTTTTTTTATCATCTGAAACCAGAGATTTCAATTTATCAAGCAGACCCATGAATCTTCTCCTAGTTGTTTTAATGGGACCGTGTTCTGGCTAATGTGTTTAGCAGAGTGTTTTTTCTCTGGTAAAAGTGTCAACCAAATCCATCAATTCCTGTGCTGTTGGCTGAGTTAAGGCTTGTTCTGCCAGTGCTTTCGCATCACCATAATTAGTATTACGGATGATCTTTTTAATGCGTGGAATCGATATAGCACTCATGCTGAATTCATCTAATCCCATGCCCAAAAGTAACAGTGTAGCGCGTTCATCACCGGCAAGTTCTCCACACATGCCAGTCCATTTACCTTCTGCGTGTGAGGCATCAATCACTTGCTTGATTAGACTCAACACTGCTGGTGACATTGGGTTGTAAAGATGAGAAATCAGCTCATTACCACGGTCTACCGCCAGAGTATACTGAGTTAGATCGTTTGTCCCAATACTAAAAAAGTCAACTTCTTTCGCAAGATGATGAGCAATTGTTGCAGCAGCAGGTGTTTCGACCATGATGCCAACTTCAATTGATTCATCAAATGCCTTGTTTTCACTGCGTAATTGATCTTTAAGCAGCGTCAATTCAGCTTTGAGTTCCCGTATTTCTTCAACAGAAATAATCATTGGAAACATAATGCGAAGTTTACCAAATGCAGAAGCTCTTAGAATAGCCCGCAATTGAGAATGTAGGATTTCTTTACGATCAAGGCAAATGCGAATTGCGCGCCAGCCAAGGAATGGATTTTCTTCCTTTGGCAGATTCATATAAGGCAAATCTTTATCACCGCCGATATCCATTGTACGAACAATGATAGCTTGATTGCCAACCGCTTCCGCAACTGCTTTATAGGCTTCAAACTGCTCGTCTTCAGTCGGCAGGGTATCGCGATCCATAAACAGGAACTCAGTACGATATAGACCAACACCTTCCGCACCATTACGTTCGGCACCGATGACATCTCGGACCGTGCCGATATTGGCACAAACTTCAACTTGATGACCGTCGAGCGTGATAGCAGGCAGATCTTTCAGTTTTGCCAGTTCGGTTTTTTCTGTCAGATACTCATTTTTCGCTGCCTTCAACTGCTCGATTTCAGCATCGGATGGATCTACGTAAATCTGGTTATTAACTGCATCCAGAATCAGGTAACTGCCGCTCTTAATTTGTGTGGTGGCATTGGTCGTGCCAACAATAGCAGGTAATTCCAACGAACGGGCCATGATGGATGTATGGGAAGTACGACCACCCAAATCAGTAATGAAGCCCAGCACTTTATCCAGATTCAGCTGTGCGGTTTCTGACGGGGTGAGATCATTGGCAACCAAGATGACTTCTTTTTCAATTGAGCCTAAGTCAATAATTGGCATGCCCAGAATATTTCTCAGTAAGCGTTTACCGATATCACGTACATCGGCAGCACGTTCTTTCAAATACTCATCATCCAGCTCTTCCAGAGCTTTGGCCTGATCTTCAATGACGGAATAGACAGCAGCATCTGCTGTTGCCAGATTTTTCTTGATAAGAGTAACGATTTCTTGTTCCAGCTCTTCATCTTCCAGCAGCATGATATGGCCTTCGAAGATTTCGGCCTTTTCCGCACCCAGATTTTTTTCTGCTGTTTCTCTAATTATTTCTAACTGTGCGGAGGATTTATCACGGCCTTGCTTAAAGCGGGAAATTTCGTGTTCGATTTGTTCAGAAATGATTTTTTTCTGATTGATAATGATGGGGTCTTCTTTCAGCAATAGTGCCTTACCGAAAGCGATGCCTGGTGATACTAAGATGCCTGAAATCATACTATATGACCTTACTGCGGGTGATTACATTTCATTAAGCCCTCAGAGGGAGAGGCTCTAAATATCCCCAGGTTTTATTGATCTGGGGATGAACAAAATGAAATATACCTGTAATCTTTCAAGTTGCAACTTGAAATTCATTGGGTATAGATTGGCTTGATTAAGCGGAGGATTATTCCAATTCACCCATCAGCTTAATTAAATGCTCAACAGCTTTTTGCGCATCTTCGCCTTCAGCAGCAATGGTTACGACTGTACCTTGAGTCAATCCCAGCGTTTGCAGCTTGAACAGGCTTTTTGCGCTGGCAGACTTGCCTCCAGAAGTCAGGGTAATGTCAGAAGCGAAACCTTTTGCTTCTTTGACGAATTGTGCAGCAGGGCGAGTATGGAGGCCGTTTGGTGCAGTAATAGTAACTTCTTGCTGGAACATAGTATTTCCTCAATAACTTAAATGTTCGTTGATAAGCCAAGAGAATTCTAAAGATAGTTTATACCTGTTGTCTTTCAAGTTGTCGCTTTCTTGCGCCTTGCTGTAACTTGAAATCTATAGGCTATAGTTGAATTCGCTCCGACTTGTACAACCGTTAAATGATAATGAAAAGTGGCGTATATCCGTTAACTTTCAAGTTGTGCTCTATTGACTGTAACTTGAAATAGATTGGAGTATATTAATCATTATCAAAAAATTAACCTACTTGATGCACTCAATTGTTGATTTAGTGTTAATGCACACTATATTGGTGTTAATACACACTATCAGGGTAATGGCTGAATTGAGCCGCGTTTTAGACGCCTGTCTGACGATTAATTTCGTGCATCAAAATAATTACTGGTTAAATACTAAAGCTACTTGAATAAATCATCTAGGAAAGTTTTAAACTTTGATCCAATGCACAAAAAAGCACCCTGAAGGGGCGCTTTTTTGTCAACGTAAAGAAAATGGTACAGAGGGATTTTAATCATTAGTTAAGTCGGAAAACAGTGCCGTACTGAGATAACGCTCAGCAGAAGAAGGCAAAATAACGACGATATTTTTGTCTTTATATTCATTTTCTTGAGATAACTTAATCGCCGCTGCAACAGCAGCACCTGAAGAAATACCTGCAAGAATGCCTTCTTTTTCAGTGACTTCGCGCGCTATTTTAATGGCTTCTTCATTGCTGATTTTAAATACGCGGTCAACTAATGTTAAATCTAAGTTATCAGGAATGAAACCAGCACCAATTCCCTGAATTTTATGCGGACCAGGTTTAAGTTCTTCACCCGCTAATTTTTGACTGATAACAGGTGAACCTTCCGGCTCAACTGCAACAATAGTCACTTGCTTGCCGCGCGTATTTTTCAGGTAACGGGCGACACCAGTAATCGTCCCGCCGGTTCCCACACCGGCGACAAAAACATCAACATCACCGTCAGTATCTTCCCAAATTTCAGGGCCAGTCGTTTTTTCGTGAATTTCCGGGTTGGCTGGATTACTGAATTGTTGAAGGAGCAGATAACGGTCAGGGTCGCTGTCATGGATTTCGTTAGCTTTATCAATGGCACCTTTCATGCCTTTTGCGCCTTCAGTGAGTACTAAACTAGCCCCTAATGCTTTCAGCAACTTACGGCGCTCAAGACTCATCGTTTCAGGCATGGTCAATGTCAGCTTATAGCCACGAGCGGCAGCAACATAGGCAAGCGCAATTCCAGTATTACCGCTGGTCGGTTCAATCAGTTCTT
Organism: Xenorhabdus littoralis; assembly: GCF_033949345.1. NCBI lineage: Bacteria > Pseudomonadati > Pseudomonadota > Gammaproteobacteria > Enterobacterales > Morganellaceae > Xenorhabdus > Xenorhabdus littoralis. The sequence goes on along the minus strand of NZ_VCDP01000101.1, from coordinate 10,635 downwards.
TGCCTTTGGTTAAGATACCGCGTTTTTCAGCATCCCAAATCATATTGGCACCAATACGGCATTTTACACTGAAGCTGGGATTACGAGATTCTATCTTCGCCAAAATACGGCCATTAGCGAAGTTTTTCAGGCGTACCAGCGGAGTGTGACCAATAGTCAACGAATTGTCTTCATAAATTTTGCTCATTGTTCGATTGCCCTTAGAATACCGTTAGATACGGATTAACCATACGCTAACATGTTATTTATGGAAATAAGGTTTGAATCTATTCTTATTATATAAAAGAATATTTGATGATTGTTTTATATTGTTTACTTTATTTATTGCGGTGTGACTATTTGTGTAGTTTCTTGCTGTGTCATTGTTTGAAACAAACCTCTGACGTATTTGCTATTTGTCAGAGGTTTTTGCTGTAGATGAGAAATCAGGCTCTTAATTTGATGATCAGCGATTTTGCACGTGTTGGGTACGGTAACGATCGACCCACATGGCGGTAGCTCCACAGACAGCCACTGGCATAATGAACAGATTTACAATAGGGATCATGGTCAATATGCTCACTGTTGCACCAAATTGAAGATTGTCAATTTTGTCTTGTCGCAGGGTATTACGCATCGCGATAAAACTGACTTTGTGATTATCAAACGGATAATCACAATATTGGATCGCCAGCATCCATGCGCTGAAAATAAACCAAAGGAGAGGCGCGATGGTTTGACCAATTCCGGGAATAAAGTAAAGCAACAATAGGATGATCGCACGGGGAATATAGTAAAGAATCTTCACTAATTCGCGTTTGAGAATGCGAGGTGTATCTTTGAGTAAATCGATAATGCCAGTCTCTGGTGCGGGTATGCCTGTCAGGTCGGCTTCCAGTTTTTCTGCCAGCAATCCATTGAATGGTGAAGCAATGAAGTTAGCCAGCGTGCTAAAGAAATAGCTAAAAACCAATAAGATCGAAATGACCGCCAATGGCCAGATCAAATAGCTTAGCCATTGCATCCAGTCTGGTATTTTATCAAGCGTCCATTGTATCCAGCCGTCCAGTTTCTGATATAGCCACCAGAATGAACCACCTAGCAATAAAACATTAGCCAGCAAGGGTAATAAGACAAATCTCTTAATACCAGGACGGGTTACCAATTGCCAGCCTTGCATAATATAATGAAATCCACCTAAACGTTTTCGCGGCTTTGTCGAATTCGTCATATTTTCTTATTCTCTCCCGGATGATTGAGACGGTATGATATAGGTAGGATTTTCTACTGACTAGTAGTTTTGTGTGTAAAAAACATCCGAAAAAACTGGGGAAATATCTCTTTATGATAAGAAAAGTATGTAGAGACTTGCACTTGTCCTATTTGACAAATACTCTTATCTAAAGATATTTCGCCGTGGTGGCAATTAATTTAAACAACAGAGATAGCAATGATGCAGGACTTGCGTCTGATATTAATCGTTGTTGGTGCGATAGCCATAATAGCTTTGCTATTACATGGGTTGTGGACCAGCCGTAAAGAGCGTTCGTCACTCTTTCGTGATCGCCCAGTTAAACGTCATAAACAGGAGCGTCAGGAAGAGTCAGGGGATGATGAAGACGATGAGCTGATTGATAATGCGGCAAAGTCGCGTGTTCAGAGTTCGGGTAAACCGCATACTGAGCATCGTGCAGAGCCGGTCATCGAACATCGTGCATCTGAATCATCAATGGCAATGGTTGATGATGGTTTAGATCCTTTGCTTGCAAGACAGCATTCTTCTGATGAACCAGCAGGAAAAGTTAAAATTGCTGATGGGCAACCGGAAGAGCCACAGCTTGGGTTATTTGATCCGGTTGAACAGGCAGAGCCTAAAGGTGTTGGGGCAGTAGGGCCAACAGCAGGCATTGCCGAAGAACAGTCAAGTGCAGTAGAAAATGAAACACAGATCGAAACTGAGCAAGCCCAAAAAGAAACTGTGCTGGTACTGCATGTTGCTGCGCATCATGGGCAGGAACTGAATGGTGAAGTATTGCTTCAAAGCATTTTGCAGGCAGGTTTCCGTTTTGGGGACATGAACATATTCCATCGCCACTTGAACCCGTCGGGGAGCGGTGCTGTATTGTTCAGTTTGGCTAACATGGTCAAACCGGGTTCGTTTGATCCGGACCTAATGACCGATTTTACGACCCCGGGAATTTCCATGTTCATGCTTGTGCCTTCATTCGGTGATTCCCATCAGAATTTTAAACTGATGTTGCAAGCGGCACAGCGTATTGCTGCTGACGTAGGAGGGGTGGTTCTGGATGGCGAGCGTAAAATGCTTACACCACAGATGATCGAACTCTATAAAGCACGTATCCGCAATACGCTCAACGTCGGCGAATAAATCCTTTTTTAGTATTAAGCCCCCGCTAGCCGGGGGTTTTTCATCTCTGGTGAGAAGTCATGGAAAATATTATCGAGAAAATCAACGAACTAAGAATAACATTGCGTCATCATGAATATTTGTATCATGTCATGGATGCTCCAGAGATCCCGGATGCAGAATACGATCGTTTGATGCGGGAGTTAAAAGTACTGGAAGAGATACATCCAGAGTTGATTACGGCTGATTCTCCCACACAGCGCGTTGGTGCTGCTCCCTTGACAGTATTTGGACAAGTGCGTCATGAAATCCCTATGTTGTCTTTGGATAACGTATTTGATGAAGAGAGCTATCTGGCATTTGATAAACGTGTTCGTGATCGCCTGAAAGACAGCCGGGATTTAGTCTTTTGTTGCGAATTGAAACTCGATGGCTTGGCCGTCAGTTTGTTATATGAAAATGGGGAACTGGTGCAGGCAGCAACTCGTGGCGATGGGACAACAGGGGAAAATATTACTGTCAATGTTCGTACTATTCACGCCATTCCTTTGCGCCTGAAAGGAGATAATATTCCTGCCCGTGTTGAAATTCGTGGTGAAGTGTTCATGAAACAGGGCGGATTCGAAAAACTCAACGAAGAAGCGCGTCGTACCGGCAATAAAATTTTTGCCAACCCTCGCAATGCGGCCGCAGGATCATTGCGCCAGCTCGATCCACGCATTACTGCCAAACGCCCGCTTACTTTCTATTGCTATGGGGTTGGCGTTCTGGAAGGCGGGGAACTGCCAGCAAGCCATTACGAACGCCTGATGCAGTTTAAGCAATGGGGATTACCTGTCAGTGACAAAGTGAAGCTGTGTCAGGGCACTCAACAAGTGATGGATTTTTACCATAATATTGAGCAGCAACGCCCGACTTTGGGTTTTGATATTGATGGTGTTGTTGTCAAAGTGAACTCACTCAATTTACAGGAAACCTTAGGATTTGTCGCCAGAGCGCCACGTTGGGCGACCGCATTCAAGTTTCCTGCCCAAGAACAAATGACTGTTGTGCGTGACGTCGAATTCCAAGTGGGGCGTACTGGTGCCATAACGCCGGTTGCTCGTTTGGTGCCGGTATTGGTGGCTGGTGTGATAGTCAGTAATGCCACTTTGCACAATGCAGATGAAATTGAACGCTTGGGACTGCGCATTGGTGATACCGTAGTTATTCGCCGTGCCGGAGATGTTATCCCACAAGTCGTCGGTGTTGTTCACGAGAGCAGACCGACAGAAAGTCAGGAAGTAATTTTCCCTCAACATTGCCCGGTTTGCGGCTCTGATATTGAACGTGTCGAAGGAGAAGCCGTTGCCCGTTGTACTGGTGGCTTGTTCTGTGGCGCCCAGCGTAAAGAAGCGCTGAAACATTTTGTATCCCGCCGTGCTATGGATGTTGATGGCATGGGAGAAAAGATCATTGAGCAGCTTGTAGATAAAGAGTATGTCAAAACGCCCGCCGATCTTTTCCGTTTAACTGCGGGAAAATTAACAGGTTTGGAGAGAATGGGGCCTAAATCGGCGCAAAATGTTATTAATGCCTTGGAAAAATCCAAGCAAACTACTTTTGCTCGTTTTATATACTCGTTGGGGATACGCGAAGTTGGCGAAGCAACCGCAGCCAATCTGGTTTCACATTTTGGCACATTGGAAAAATTGTGTTCAGCGGATACAGAAGCACTCATTGCGGTGCAGGACGTAGGAGGAATTGTTGCCAGTCATGTCGTAAACTTCTTTAACGAACCGCATAATCAAGCTGTGATTGATGATTTGGTCAACAATATTGGTATCCACTGGGAGTCGGCTGAAATCCCTAATCTGGATGAGGTTGATAGTCCATTCGTGGGTAAGACAATCGTACTGACAGGTTCATTAAGCCGTCTATCCAGAGATGAAGCCAAAGATAAGTTGGCTGCTTTAGGTGCAAAAGTGACTGGGAGTGTTTCGAAGAAGACCGATTTGGTTATTGCTGGCGAAGCTGCGGGCTCCAAGTTAGTTAAAGCGAATGAATTGGGTATACCTGTGATTGATGAAGAAGAAATGATCCGTCTATTGGGGAATAGTACCCGTTCCATTTAAAGGTATAACAGGGAAGTGTGATCAGATTGGCTAAATAGAAATTTGTATCCGCTTAAATAGTCGGTTGATGTGACAACAATCAATATTTACTATTATGCGTTACATAAAATGCAGTTATAAATTTGCATAGCATCATGTTTGGAGTTCTTTTTATGTCACATATTTTTCATTTTTTACTTGCATTGGTTGTGATTGGCGGTCTGGCGATTTTAGCGAGTAATAACCGAAAGGATATTCGGTTTCGTTATATCATTCAGTTGCTTATTATTGAGCTCTTTCTGGCATGGTTTTTCCTGAATTCGAACGCGGGTTTGGGAATTGTTAAGGGATTTGACAACCTGTTTGTCCACTTACTTTCTTATGCGGCAGAAGGCACTAAATTTATTTTCGGTGGCATGATGGAAGCGAATTTAGCGTTTTTCTTCCTGAATGTATTGTGCCCAATTATCTTTATTTCTGCCCTGATTGGTATTTTGCAACATATCAAAGTGCTGCCAATTATTATCCGCGCGATAGGTACAGTGCTGTCTAAAGTTAACGGCATGGGTAAATTGGAGTCATTTAATGCTGTTAGCTCATTGATTCTGGGGCAATCAGAGAACTTTATTGCTTACAAAGATGTGCTGGGCAAAATGTCTGAACGCCGGATGTATACAATGGCAGCGACGGCAATGTCGACAGTATCCATGTCCATCGTGGGTGCTTATATGACAATGCTGGATGCAAGATATGTGGTAGCGGCACTGGTACTCAATATGTTCAGTACCTTTATTGTTCTGTCGCTCATCAACCCTTATTCTGTTGAGAGCGAAGAAGAAATCCATATGAGCAATCTCCATGAGGGACAAAGTTTCTTTGAAATGCTGGGAGAATATATTCTGGCAGGTTTCAAAGTGGCATTAATTGTCGCTGCAATGCTGATTGGTTTTATTGCCTTGATTGCGGGTATCAACGCTATTTTTGACTTAGTGTTCGGTGTTACTTTCCAGGAGTGTCTGGGATATGTATTCTATCCGCTGGCATGGATCATTGGTATCCCAGCCGATGAAGCGCTGAAAGTGGGCAGTATTATGGCGACAAAACTGGTTTCCAACGAATTCGTTGCAATGCAGAGCATGCAAGAAATTGTTGCTCAGTTGAGTGAGCGCTCAAAAGGTATCCTGTCAGTATTTTTGGTTTCCTTTGCTAATTTCTCATCTATTGGGATTGTTGCTGGTGCTATTAAAGGACTCAATGAAAAACAGGGTAATACAGTTGCACGTTTTGGTCTGAAACTGCTATTCGGTTCTACACTGGTGAGTTTTCTGTCAGCGGCAATTACAGGGGTGATCATGAGTTTTTAATCTCCTCCGGTAATTTGTATGTTGAAACGAAAGTGGCGTCTTGGCAGGTGCCACTTTTTCTTTTATATGAGAATATGTTTTCATATCGAGTTAGAAAGGTTGATGCAATGAATAAAGAGAATTTGCTGGAAATAGCCAACACAGCCATGCCATTCGGTAAATATAAAGGACGGATGCTAATCGATTTGCCAGAGGAATATTTACTTTGGTTTGCCCGCAAAGGGGAGTTTCCACAGGGTAAACTGGGAGTATTAATGGAAATGACCCTTGCAATCAAAATTGAAGGATTAGAATCGTTGGTAAAGCCGCTGAAAAATTCTAATAGTTAAAGCTGAACCCGTATTTTGTCTTATCTTCAATTTTCTGCAAAATTTTTGTGTTCATTACTATTGCCAAATGAGTGACATGAATCCCTATATTATTATTTAAATAATATTAATATGTTATGTTCTTAATTGAAGTTAATTGAATGTTTTCCAAACATTGAATAGATAAAAACACGATCTATACGGAGAATCACAATGAGCTATTTTGGCGGAAAAATTGCAGTTGTCACGGGTGCAACAACGGGAGTTGGGGAAGGTATCGCTGAAGAATTATTTCAACGGGGAGCAACAGTTATTATTACTGGCCGTCAACTTTCCAGTGCAGCACAAACGGCTTGGCGGATAGATCCCACGGGGCAACGCATTATTCCTATGGAGGCCGATGTCAGAAATCATCTTTCAGTTAAGGCACTCATTGATAACACTGTCGCGCAGTTCGGTGGACTGCATATGTTGGTTAATAATGCCGGGATTACCGGGCCACATGGTGTCAATATCTGTGATTACTCCATTGATGATTGGAATGATGTGATTAATACCGATCTCAGCGGAACATTTTTCGGTCTGAAATACGGGATTCCGGCTATCCTTCAAAGCGGAGGAGGGGCTATTGTTAACCTTTCATCATCGAATGGCATTGTCGGCATTCCCGGTATCGCACCTTATACCGCAGCCAAACATGGTGTACTTGGTTTGACGCGCTCGGCTGCTTTGGAATTTGCAGATAAAGGCGTTCGTATTAACGCCGTTGGGCCGGGTTATGTTGATACTCCGAATATGCAAACTTTACCTGCTGAAGTCAGAGAATGGATGGCAAATACGCATCCAATGAAGCGTATGGCAACCAGAGAAGAAGTAGCGAAAGCTGTCGCATTTTTACTGTCAGATGAAAGCTCATTTACGACAGGTTCTTTTTACGCAGTTGATGGTGGTTATACAGCGCAATAAATCTAAAAAATAAGAACCCATCCCATTTCAATTAATTGTAATTTCTGGGATAGGCTCTTAATTTAAGGATGTTTATTTTGCCAGTTTTTTAAATTTTGCTTTCAATATTATTGAGAGTACTATCGCATTGACAACTAAGCCTAAAACAAGTCCGTACCAAAAACCAACCAGTCCCATCTTTTCTGTGAGGATATCTGTCAGTCCTAACGTAAAGCCCAAAGGGACTCCTACGAACCAATAACCTATAATAGGTGCGTAGAATACTATTTTTGTTTCATGTAATCCTCGAAAAACACCCGATAATATGAACTGAAAAGCATCAAGTAAATGGAACAAACATAAAAAAATCACAATACTAACTGCCATATTTATCACAAGAATATCTTTTGTATATAAATTAATAATAGAGTCAGCATATAGATAGAAAATAGTACATAACACAAGAGATATGAATGAACTCGTTGCTGTTGCTATAACGCTAAAATGTAATATTGATTGGATATCTCTTTTGGCATTTAAGTAACTAATTCTTACTGTTGCGACGGCAGAAAATCCTCCGGAGACGGTAAACATCAAGGATGCTATGATGAGCAAGATATTATTTGCAGCAATGTAAACAGGACCAAGAGTGGCAATGCCAAATGCAATGATATCAAGAAAGAGCACTTCAATAAAAAGAGCCATTCCACTTGGAATACCAACTGAAAATAGTCTCTTTAATTTTTTATTAAATCTAAGAGATAGTTTAAAGTGATATTGCTTATATTCTTTTTTGTATAAGAAGTAAACAATAAGTGTGATCGCACTAAGAGTATTGATAATTGCCGTTGCAATACCTGCACCTACACCACCCATCTCAGGCACCCCAAATTTACCAAATATAAAAGCATAATTGAGGGGTATATTAATAGCGAAGGCGAGACAGGAAATATACATGGCGACTTTTGTATCTTCGAGTCCTTGTAATAATGAACGAAATACGTTGAATATCATCAACCCGGGCACACCAAATAACATAGCGGTAATATAACCCACTGTAATATTCACTACATCTTCATCAACACCAATGAAAGACAGGATCTGAACAGCAAAAAATAGGAAGATAATAATGGGTATTGATAAAATAAGTGAGACAGATATGTAGTTATTTGTACTCTCTTTTATTTCTTCAATATTATTGTCAAATCTGTGTTTTGCCACATCAGCAGACAGCATCATAATAACACCATGCCCCAATAAAAAGATGGGGAACCAAATACTACCGCCCAGAGCAACGGCGGCTAAGTCATTAGTTGAATAATGACCTGACATGAGAGCATCCATGGCACCCATAGCTGTTCTGGCAAGTTGCGTTATTATTATGGGACTTGATAATAAAAATAGGTATTTTAATTCTCTAAACAAGGTCTTATTTTGCATGATTATCCTTATTGGATTTTCTTGTTACATTATTTTCCCTGATGTTAAAAGCAAGAAGGCTTTTACAAGGTTTTTAGCCAGATTTCAGATTAGTTGTTTGTTAAGAAAAGAATAAAAGGAAAAGAGACTGGCGCTAAACGAGGCTGATTTTTATTAAAAATGCATAAATATTTTTTTTAACCAACAGGTGTAATAAAATACAACATTAATAAAGCCAATAGCAATTGTTATCATAAAAAATGAATTCAGCAACATTTTGATAACAACTTTCCATGATGTGTTATCTACGTCACATTTTTAATATGTTATAATGGAATAATTCCTATGGGTTATTTTATTTGTCACTTTTAAACTGGATTTTTATCAAAATTATTTCGTGTTATCCATGTTTGTAACGGATTTAATAACAAGAATTATATTATTCTATATTTAATTTATGCCAATCTCTGACATTTTTATTTAAAGTTTTCAGTAAAAGCATTTGTCATTGAGAGAGTGTTGCCATTATGAATGCCTACTCAGAGTGATAATTTAATCTCTGTGATTATATTGATAGGCGATAACTTTTTTTCATTATTGAAATGATTTATTTTTGTTTAGGATGTTTTTGCAAAACAGTAATAATATATTATTTGTTTTATCTTCGAGGTGATTAAATGAATTTTGATAAAAATGCAAATGTAGCTGAAATGAAAGTAGAAAAACCTTCTATTTTTGTTTCTATACCTGATGGTGCAGATGTTCTTGTGGGACAACAATGTTATCTGGTAGTTAATATTACGTCATCACAAGCTACGATTATGGAGTCTATAGCGTCTGTTGTCATAAAAGATCCTCAACATAACATAGTGGCAGAAGTGGAAAAAAGTTGGAAATTAAACCCTGACACCTCTTCAGGAATATTTTCAGGGGAGATTGCCTTTATACTGGAAGTTAATAGTGGTCTACCATCAGGAGAATTGATTAGCTATACTGTTACCGCAATTTCAGCGAAAAATGAAGATGTACCGGAAATTTCTCCAATTACAGTCAAATATATGACAAAAAAAATAAAGGAAAATAGCTTCGTATCATTGAAAACAGATATGGAAGTTATTGAAATGGTAAAAACAGACAATCCTATCGATAATCCTGCCAGTAAATATATTCGTTATTCAGGAGTGATAAAGGATGAAAAGGATAATCCTTTAAAAAATACACAGATAATAATATCATCCAAATCCTCGGATAAACTATATGGAAATAACATTGTTAATATAGCAACAGATCCGGTCGGCGGAAATATTCCTAATCTTATAGATATTCAAAAAAATAATGATTTTTATTTTTTCACTATTAATAGTGATGAGAATGGAAGTATTGGATTTCGGCTTTATCCAAAAAAAGATACAGTTGCAAGAATTGATTTTACTACTCAAATTTTTGGCTTAATTCCCTCAACATATTCTACATCTGCTTATATTGTTTTAAATTATAAAAATTCTTTAGGAATTCAACCTCCAAACATTCTAGGGATATTATCAGGTGGGGTGGTGAAAAAAAAGGCAGGGCTTAAAGGGATTAAAGTAATGATTCCAAAATATATAGGTTATAGTGTAAGTGATGCTATTATATTTTTCATCAAATATGAAAATGACCAAAGTAAAACAATACAACTTGAACCAGTATATCATATAGAAGATAGTTCAATTTTTAATGGTTATAATTTTTATTTTTCATATGATCAAATACCACAAAATAAAGCTTTAGATTTTTATTACTTGGTTGTACCAATGGTTGGAAATGCAGCCTATTCTATGACAGCGAGATTTATGTATTTAAATGATTCTGGAGATAATACTGGCACTGGAGGCACTGGAGGCACTGGAGGCACTGGAGGCACTGGAGGTACAGGAGGCAATTGTGATGATGGCCTTTATAACAAAGTTGATGTGGATTCCAATTACTCGAATGGAACTTTTAGTTTAAAAATAAAAAGCATTACGATTATTTGACGTTTTTTAATCGTTTGTATAAGTAAGTAGGAAAATGAAGTAAGCAGGAAAGTGGCTGGCTAACTTAATTATATTTGGCTAAAAGAAAAATCCCTGAAAACTTGCGTTTTCAGGGATTCAGAATTTTGGTGGAGCTAAGCGGGA
>NZ_VCDP01000100.1:0-1984 GCF_033949345.1 Xenorhabdus littoralis | reverse complement strand
CATTATCTTGACGTAGGTAATCTCTCCTTTTTTACGGCATCAGCCTGTTGCAAGGCATGGGGGTTAAAAAATAAACGGAATAAAGTGAGTCAGAAGCAGAAAAACGCTCATGGAAACCGGTTTCCCTGAGTAATGCGTGGATCAAATGGGTTGTAAAGCCAAACCGGACGTGCTCTGGACGTTGGCCGCCTGACGGCGTCACTTGGTAATCGCTACGCTTTTACACAAGTGACGCCGCGTAACGGTGGACGCTGAAATCATTGACATCTCTAACCCTGCTGTGCAATCACTATACAGGATCCGGGACGTTTATCGTGTGTGTTCCAAAATGGAGGTTAACGTCATACATCAATTGGACAGAAGCAGAGAGCACTCTGCTCATATTGGGTAGTAAGCCGGTTGTTTATAACACCGGATAACTTTCATCGCCGGACGGTAGGTTGTTGTCTGACGACATCTGCTTCCAAAAGTGCGCAGATGTACCGCAATCTTGCTCTCCCTTGCAGGCTACAGGAGTTTTGTTTTCGCCACTCAGAAGAGGTGATCCTTGCAGGCGATAAGATCACAGATAGTCACATTCAGGATGGTAGCGTGTGTATCTGGCGGGGTCAATGTCAGTGCCATGATATTTAACCCGCTGCTTTCACGCACTCCGGGGATCTAACACCAAAGCGCAACACTATTTCCTTATCATTTAATTTCTAAAGGAATTTTATAGCTAATGCCTGTTAATTCTGACAAACCGACCTCTTTTCCTGTCGTGAGAAAGAGGTTTCTACGCCTCAGGTTGTACAGGTGAAGGCAATGCTCACACATGTCAGTCGCATTAGCCGGATTTCTGATTGCCTTGAGCGTCCTGACGGCGTATTTACCACACCGGCACCGCACGACATAGATGGCACTGTTTTTATGGTTACCCCGTTGCGATAAAGGGCGGACACCTAACACCGTCAAAAAGCCATATTCATAACCCTGGACCTGCATCAGTATGTTGATTAAATTGGGTTCTCTTTTACTTAAACGCAAATCATATGTGGTTTTGTAAGGAATAAAATGACTGGATTGTTTTTGACTTTTTTTGCTCTTATCATTTTTATCGATATTGGTCATCACTTTCCCTGATCCATTTCAGAATATATTAAAGATGTTCCAATTTAACTGCTTTCATTATGAATTCAATAGCGAAAAAACTAAACTGAATAGGTAAACCGGGTCCAGCCATTTTTATTTTCATTATCATTATTATAAACGGCGAAGCCTCAATGGCTTCGACCATTGAGGCTTCTATAAATTGTCTACTACCAGAAACAAGAGCGTTAATGTAACAGAACATCTCAAGTATAACGTTTTTAGTGTAAGTCATATTGAATGAAATGGCATTAAGTCATTTACTTTTTTGTGATATTCCTCATGAATATTGAGTTAATGCAATTCCAATATAAAATATATAAAGATAGAAAATGAATATAAAATCGCCCTGAATTAAGATAAGCACTAAATTAACTCAATAATACATTTGCATTAAATAACTCACTAACCTGCACCATTAAGAATATTTATCTGATATTTAATTATCGGAACAATGATAAACAGGTTAAACAGGCGAAAAAATAAAACTCACACACCATTCACACTCTGCTTAAGGGATAACGCCCTGTCCCTTAAGTTTTCCCCTGTTTAGCTACTTTCCCTTTGACATCATCTTCTGCATCACTATCTGCCCGAACATGCCGGCTGACTGCCTGACCTGCCCCACGCCCTGGTTCATCATGCCGCTGATATCGCCCATTCGCACCCCCGCCCAGGCCAGTGCACCCAGCCAGACCATCGGCAGAACAATAAACAGCATCCCCATCACCAGCGCCATAATTAAATCATCCGAGGTGTTCTGCAACCCGGCCAGATTAAACAGGCTGTGGGTTTCTGAACCGTACAACGCATCCAGAAGAAAGCTGTCCAGCCAACGCGCCAGCTCCCACCAGAA
>NZ_VCDP01000099.1:0-21274 GCF_033949345.1 Xenorhabdus littoralis | reverse complement strand
GACACGGGGATTTTCAATCCCCTGCTCTACCGACTGAGCTATCCGGGCAACGGGGCGCATTAAACCGTATTCAGCCTAATCCGTCAAATACTTTTTGCGAAAAAATAATTAAAACTGATTGTTTGCTGTATTTTTATACCAATTTAGTGTGGTTATTCAGCTTTGACTGCTTTTTATTAACTTAACGCACCATTTTTTCGGCATTTGGCGATAGTTAGAATATCTTGCACCAGCAGTTTTGCTGTGAGTACATCTTCCAGCTCTCTTTTCACTAACAGCTTACTCAGGCATCCCTCAAGGATAAGCTCCATCTGTTTGGCAACTTGTGCGTCATCGTCAATGTCGAGTTGCTGTAAGAGCTCTACTGTATAATGGAAAGAGTTTTGCTTTTGTAATTCGGCCAGTTGATGGATCGGGTGATCCGCATCAGGGAAAATGCTGCAAGCGGCAATGAACAGGCAGCCCGGATAACGCCCGTTTTGCACTTTTTCTTTCAGGATATCGAAACGTGCCAGTAATTTTTGTTCAGGGCTCAAGAATTCGTCCAGCAGCGTTTGGCGCTGCCAGACTTCAATCTGTTGACTGTGATGACGCAGGCAATCGTAGAGCAAGGCTTCACGATCAGGCCAAAAATGTTTTATGTGGTCAATATCAATATCAATATCAAGAGGAGCTAAAAGCGTCTCCAGTGATGTAGATAAGCCGTGTTGCTCCAGTGAGTCCAGAACATGGCTAAGAACATTTTCACGTTGCACTGTGGTTCTCCTTCCAGATTATTTTTGTTGTAGAGATTGTATTTGCTGTATGTGTTGGCTAAAACGTTCTGCATTCATGAATCCATTGACTCGCGAATCGGTGGGTTCTTTTCCTTCAATATCAAAAAATAAGATAGTGGGAAGCCCCAGTACCTTCAATTTTTGCAACAATTCTTTCTGTTTTGGCCCGTTATCCGTAACATTAGCCTGTAACAAGACAAATTGACTCAATTGTGTCTGCACTTGTGGATCGCTAAAAGTATATTTTTCAAACTCTTTACAGGCTACACACCAGTCTGCATACAGATCCAGCATAATGGGTTGGTGGCGATTTTCAGCTAAAATCTGACTTAATTCCTGCCAATTGCTGACTTGTTGGAATTTTACTGATGTTTTTTGCGACTCTGTCGCTGTGTTTCCCCATACCCAATCTTGCAAAGGTCGTGAAGCGATAAGAGCCAATGCCAGCAAGATTATTTGTAATGTACGCAACCAGCCCTTTTGGCTGTTTAAGGTTAATGCGAAAGCCCAGATAAGGAAGGAAACCGCCAGCATACTCCACAATCTTATCCCCCATTCATCACCAAGTACCCGCTCCAGCAGGAATACCGGCAGTGCCAGAATAATAAACCCGAAAGCTTCTTTAACATATTGCATCCACGGGCCACTGCGAGGCAGAAGTTTGTGACCGAATAAAGTGACGGCAATAAGTGGCAGACCCATGCCAAGTGCGTAAAGGTAAAGGGTCAGGCCACCAACCAGCGTATTACCGCTTTGGGCAATGTAGAGGAGAATGGCACTGAGCGGCGCGGTAGTGCAGGGGGATGCGATTAGCCCTGCCAAGGCTCCCATAACAAATACGCCAATATAAGAGCCGCTTCGCTGTTGGTTACTCCAATCCACTAAACGTGTTTGGACAGAAGACGGAAGTTGCAATGTATATAGTTCGAACATGGATAAGGCGAGCAGAATAAACAGTACTGATAATCCGATCAGAATGTATGGATTTTGCAAAGCAGCCTGGAATTGTAAACCAGCCGCAGCAACGACTAATCCGAGTACAGTATAAGTGAGTGCCATTCCCTGAACGTAACTCAAGGCGAGCCAAAAGATGCGTTTCAGGCTTTCAGGACGCTTCTGTCCCAGAATTATGCTGGAAATCAGTGGATACATTGGCAGTATGCAAGGGGTAAAAGCGATACCAATACCAATCAATAGTGCCCATAGCGGTGAAAATGGAACGTCATGGGTGTTTTCCGGCTGAGATGCTTCTTCAGTGGATAATGTTTCTTTGGCAGATAATGATGCTTGCGGTGTTGCTATCTCCGTCGTATCAAGAGCGGGTGATGTTGCGGTGCCAACATTTGGTAATATTGAAGCAACAACGGCTTGTAAGGGGACGCTCAGGGTTTCAGGGGGATAACAATAACCTGCTTCCGCACATCCCTGATAAGTGACCTGAAGATAGGAATCGTTGGTAGCTGACAGGATCGGGATATCAATACGTGCTGATTGAAAATAAACTTCGGTCTTACCAAAAAACTCATCTTCATGATCAACCCCGTTGGCGTACACAATTTTACCTAACGCCGCTTGGGTGGGAATGATGCTGAACTGTTGGCGATAGAGGTAATAGCCCGGTTTTATATCCCAGTTCAGGGTGAGTTTATTCCCTTGTTGCTGAAAATCAAACATAAATGCCTGATCAGCGGGAAGGTAGGCGTTTTGTCCGGATTGCTCAAACAGTGCGCTGGCTTTAATAGGAGAAAAAGCGATACTGCTGAACAGCAGAAACAAAATAAGAATACGTTTCATCATAAGTAATCTTTAACCTGCCTGTATCGTAGGTTTGATTTGTGAAATTTATCAGAGTTTGCACTATAACCGATGATGCTCATGGCAGAAAGCCACTTGCCTAATATTAAGACAATGCTGTGTTTTTGACAGGAAAAGATTTTAAGGCGGGAGGATATCTCAGGGGCTTTGTCTGCCCCCGAGATAACGTTATTCAAATAAAAATAATGGGTATTGTAAAGTTATAAGATGATACCACCCCACAGAAAACCGAATGTGACGGCCAATACAACGGCAATAGTACCCGGAATAAAGAACGGATGATTGAATACAAAACGCCCGATACGGGTGGTTCCGGTATCATCCATCTGTACGGCTGCAACCAGAGTAGGATAAGTTGGCAGAATAAACAGGCCCGAAACCGCAGGGAAAGACGCAATCGCAGTTAATGGCATAACATGCAGCGCCAGTGCCATTGGCATCAGAGCTTTCGCTGTAGCTGCTTGTGAATAGAGCAAAGCTGAACAGAAGAAGAAAATGACTGCCAGCAGCCATGGTTGAGCATGAATCAAACTTCCCGCAGTTTCCTTGATCCAATCCATGTTAGCTTGAACAAATGTATCCCCTAACCATGCGACTCCCATAATACAGATACATGCGCTCATTCCCGCTTTAAAGGTACTTGAATTTAAAATAGCATCGGTATTAACAGAACAAACAATAGTTGTGAGAGTAGCGATACTTAACATGATGATAAGGATCGCACTGGTGGTATTCATAAGTGGCTTTTCGATTAAGCCAATACTTGGGCTATTAATAATCGCATAAGTAACAATCCCTATTACGCCTAATAGAAACAGCAGTACAGAGAGTTTAGCTTTTGGTTTGATATCAATTTTATGACTGCTGCGTAGTTCAACGAGGCCATCCGCAAGGCGTTTTTGGTAAATAGGATCGTTAGACAATTTGGCATCGAAAAACCACGAGACGATGAATGACATCAAAATAACCGCAGCAAACGACGAGGGAATGATTACCATCAACATTTGAATATAGCTAATACCCCGCCCTTCCATAATAGAAGACATATAGACGACTGCGGCGGAGATTGGCGAAGAGGTGAGCCCAATTTGTGCGGCTACGACAGCTGTTGATAGTGGTCGGCATGGTTTAATGCCTTGTTCTTTTGCTACTTCGGCGATGACGGGTTGTGTTGCTAGAGAGATATTCCCTGTTCCAGCCAACAGCGTCAAACAATAAGTGACGATTGGTGCGAGGATAGTGATATATTTCGGATTTCTGCGCAGTAGTTTCTCTGTTTGTTGAACCAGATAATCTAGCCCTCCAGCGACTTGCATAACAGAAATAGCAGCGATAACTCCCATGATGATTGAAATAACGTCAAATGGAATACTTCCCGGTTTGACACCGATTGTAGATAGAACTAAGACCCCAAGTCCTCCAGCAAAGCCAATACCAATTCCCCCTAATCGCGCTCCCAAAAAAATGGCCAGCAGAACGATAATTAATTCTACGGCTAACATATTACGTACCCCTTGAGTTTTTAATGTTGTGAAAATTTATTGTTAAATTTTTGTATGATTAGTAAAGATAAAAACTTTGTATTATATTTAGCCATCATCAGAAAAATTCACTTTATATGTCGAATGTTTTTATTTATTGATTAATTTAATAGAGATTACATCATTAAATATTGTTTTAACACAACCTTTTTGTATTTTTATAAGTATAAATTACGTTTTATTTTTGATATAAAGGTCGGTTATAGTTTAAAAAATAGAATTTTTCATTAAATAATCATAAGTGGTTTTAATGTAAATTTCATGTTGCATTTAATATGCAAAACTGCGAAGTGTGTAATATTGTTTTGGTTGCTATAATATGAACTATATTATAGTTCATATTATTTTTTTGACTTCCATTTAAATGGGTGTAATTCTGAAAATGATGGTTAATATCAACTGATAAGATTGCCAAACATGACTATAGAAATGGGGACAGTAATAACGGCAAGCATTGTACTTAACATGACTGAAAAAGCAGCTTTTTCAGGATGTAAATTAAGGTTGCTTGCAATAACAACTACATTACCAGCCATAGGGGTGGCTAACATTAATGCTATTACAGTTAATAAATCATCGGGAACTTGAATGATATAATAAAAGAATGATATTCCAACAACAGGGTATATTAGATGTTTTCATGGTATTGAAAAAAATGAAAATTTCCAATCAATCTCTATCTTATAAAAAGAAGATAGGGTAATTCCAATAACCATCATGCCAAGAACGCTATAAGCGCCTTTGACATTTTCTAGCATGGAAATAAATATTGAATTTAATGTGATATCACTGCCTTTAAAAAACACACCTAAAATTTCAGAATAAATGATTGGTAATTTAATAATTTTTATTAAGCATTCTTTTGTGATTAGATGATATTTAGCTGTAATGAAATAGCCTACTGTGAATTCATATAGGTTGATACCTATTATGATGAATATGATAATAGCTATTTGATTGGGGGTTGAAAATAGCAAAAGTTATAGGCACGCTTCCGGTTGGAATTGCGTGCCTTAGAAATTAAGACGAACTCGTTATTATAATGATTTAATTAGTCATCAAAGCGTTTTGCTTTATAAGTTGGATGTTTTAGGTTCTCAACGGAGAAAATATCATCTAACTCAGCTTCGGTCAGCAAACCGCGCTCCAGCACGACTTCACGGACACTCTTGCCGGTTTCAGCACAGATCTTGCCCACGATATCGCCATTATGGTGGCCAATGAATGGGTTCAGATAAGTCACGATACCGATAGAGTTGAATACGAAGCTTTCGCACACTTCTTTGTTAGCGGTGATGCCGTCGATACACTTCTCAACCAAGTTGCGGCATGCGTTGCCCAGAATAGTCATAGATTCAAACATAGCCTGACCAATCGCGGGTTCCATTACGTTAAGCTGTAACTGGCCTGCTTCTGCTGCCATTGTGATACAGATATCGTTACCAATGACTTTAAAGCAAACTTGGTTAACAACTTCCGGCACAACCGGATTCACTTTAGCTGGCATGATAGAAGAACCAGCCTGCAATTCTGGCAGATTGATTTCATTCAGGCCGGCACGAGGACCGGAGGAGAGCAGACGCAAGTCGTTACAAATTTTGGACATCTTCACTGCCAGACGTTTCAGCGCCCCGTGAACCATAACGTAAGCGCCGCAGTCGGAAGTGGCTTCGATTAAATCTTCCGCAGGCAGGCAAGGTAATCCTGTGACTTCGGCCAATTTTTCAACAACCAGTTTTTGGTAACCTGGTGCGGTGTTCAATCCAGTACCTATCGCTGTCGCGCCGAGGTTGACTTCCAGCAACAGTTCCGCTGTACGGGTGATGTTTTTGATTTCTTCTTTCAACAGCATGGAGAAAGCACGGAATTCTTGACCCAGAGTCATTGGAACCGCATCTTGCAACTGGGTACGGCCCATTTTCAGGATGTCATCGAACTCAACGCCTTTTTTGTCGAAGCCTGCTTTCAGCAATTCAATAGAATCCATTAATTGCATCAGTGAGTTATAGACAGCAATACGAAAGCCAGTAGGGTAAGCATCGTTGGTTGACTGGCTTCTGTTCAGGTGATCATTCGGATTCAGGTACTCATATTCACCTTTTTGATGTCCCATCAATTCAAGGCCAATATTCGCCAGTACTTCATTGGTATTCATGTTCAGTGAGGTACCTGCACCACCCTGAAAAACATCAACAGGGAACTGATCCATGCATTTACCCATGTAAAGGACTTCATCACATGCTTTGACAATAATGTCTGCCACTTTTCCAGGGATAGTATGGAGCTCTTTGTTTGCCAGTGCGGCGGCTTTTTTCACCAGCACCATGCCACGGATGAATTCAGGGACATCGTTGATAGTACGGTCACTGATATAAAAATTTTCAATCGCACGTAGAGTGTGAATACCATAGTAGGCTTCAGCGGGGACTTCTCGTTTACCTAACAGGTCTTCTTCGATACGAATGTTATTTGACATGAGAACCTTCTTAAATTGGATACGTTTTTTACTGTTCTATTATGTGTTTGTTGAGAATTAATGTTGCCGGCAACAACTACTCTGATATTAACCACTTATCATGGAATTGTTGGAGCGCGATCATATGTGGATTTATTAGAAATGCCTGAACCTGGATCACTTTATAGTGCTATTTTATTAATGAAATGACATATGTGTGACTGAGGTCACGATTACAGAGATTAAAAGTCAAGTTACCAAAGTATTGAAAATCGTTACCGTCATCCCCACATAACGTTATCTAACCTGACATTATGGACTCACATGTTCATATTCACATATACATATAGTGTGATGATAATAGTGTGACGATAAATAGTGTTGACGATAAATAATGAAAGGAGAACCACGTGCGCTGGCTCCCACTTATTCTTATATGCCTGCTGGTTTACATAGAATCAGTCCTGTTTGTTCGAATTGCTTCTGAAGTCGGAGTCTTGCTGACTCTGATACTGGTGATTCTTACCTCTTGTCTTGGTGTTTCTCTGGTACGTAATCAGGGCATCAAGAATTTTATGTCAATGCAGCAAAAAATTGTAGCCGGTGAAAGTCCTGCGGAAGAAGCCGTTAAAAGTATTTCTCTGGTCATAGCAGGGTTTTTGCTGATATTGCCTGGTTTTTTCACCGATTTTCTCGGATTGCTGTTGTTACTGTCCCCTGTACAAAAACTCCTGACAGCAAAGTTATTGCCTCATATTAATTTTTATCGTCCGAACATTTTTAATGGCTCAGATAATCATGGCCCGGGCAGTGGTTATGGACAGAACAGTCAGACTTTTGAGGGCGAGTATGAGCGCAGGAACGATGACGCTTCCTATACATTGGATAACCAGAAACCAGATATTCAGAAAAGTCATGATGAGCATGACAGTGGACATCATAAAAAATAATTGTGACTGCTTTGGTGAAAATTCCATGGGATAAGAAAAAAGTAAAATATTTTTTGCCACCTACCCCTTGAAGTCACAATCTTAAGCCCCAATTTGTAGCTTCATGGTACTGGTTCTGTTGGGTTCTAGTATCAATCCTCTTACCTGATATGGACTTTATTTATAGGAGATCTATCAATGAACATTCGTCCATTACATGACCGCGTCATCGTCAAGCGTACAGAAGTTGAATCAAAATCCGCTGGCGGTATTGTTCTGACTGGCTCTGCTGCGGGCAAATCTACCCGTGGGAAAATTCTGGCTGTCGGCAATGGTCGCATCCTTGAAAATGGGGAAGTGAAAGCGCTTGATGTCAAAGTGGGTGATACCGTCATTTTTAATGAAGGTTACGGCGTTAAAGCAGAAAAGATCGACAATGAAGAAGTGTTGATCATGTCTGAAAGCGATATTCTGGCAATTGTTGAAGCGTAATTGAATCTCTTACGCTTAGATCTTCTTAATTGAACGAATTTAAAGGAAAGAAACAATGGCAGCTAAAGACGTAAAATTTGGTAATGATGCTCGTAGCAAAATGCTGCGCGGTGTGAATGTACTGGCTGATGCAGTTAAAGTGACTCTGGGTCCTAAAGGCCGTAACGTAGTTTTGGATAAATCTTTCGGTGCGCCTGTTATCACTAAAGATGGCGTATCTGTAGCACGTGAAATCGAATTGGAAGACAAATTCGAGAACATGGGTGCTCAGATGGTTAAAGAAGTCGCTTCTAAAGCCAATGATGCAGCGGGCGATGGTACTACTACAGCAACTGTACTGGCTCAATCTATCGTCACCGAAGGTCTGAAAGCTGTTGCCGCCGGCATGAACCCAATGGACCTGAAACGCGGCATCGATAAAGCCGTTATTTCAGCTGTTGAAGAATTGAAAAAACTGTCTGTACCTTGCTCTGATTCCACTGCAATTGCACAGGTTGGTACAATCTCTGCAAACTCCGACGAGACTGTTGGTAAACTGATCGCAGAAGCGATGGACAAAGTCGGTAAAGAAGGTGTAATCACCGTTGAAGAAGGTACGGGCCTGGAAGACGAGCTGGATGTTGTTGAAGGTATGCAGTTCGACCGTGGCTACCTGTCTCCTTATTTCATCAACAAACCAGAATCAGGTTCTGTTGAACTGGAAAACCCATACATCCTGCTGGTTGACAAGAAAATTTCCAACATCCGTGAACTGCTGCCAGTTCTGGAAGGCGTAGCTAAAGCAAGCAAGCCTCTGATTATCGTCGCTGAAGATGTTGAAGGTGAAGCACTGGCAACTCTGGTTGTTAACAACATGCGTGGTATCGTGAAAGTTGCTGCGGTTAAAGCACCTGGTTTCGGTGACCGCCGTAAAGCAATGTTGCAGGATATCGCGACTCTGACCAACGGTACTGTTATCTCTGAAGAGATCGGTCTGGAGCTGGAAAAAGCAACTCTGGAAGATTTGGGTCAGGCAAAACGCATTGTTATCAACAAAGACACCACAATCATTATTGACGGTGTAGGTGAAGAAGGCGCAATTGCTGCTCGTGTGACTCAAATCCGTCAGCAAATCGAAGAATCTACTTCTGACTATGACCGTGAAAAACTGCAAGAGCGTGTAGCTAAACTGGCTGGCGGTGTTGCTGTAATCAAAGTCGGCGCTGCGACTGAAGTTGAAATGAAAGAAAAACGTGCTCGCGTTGACGATGCTCTGCACGCAACTCGTGCGGCAGTAGAAGAAGGCGTTGTTGCTGGTGGTGGTGTTGCTCTGGTTCGTGTAGCTAACGCTATCGCTAATCTGACGGGTGACAACGAAGATCAGAACGTAGGTATCCGTGTTGCAATGCGTGCGATGGAAGCACCAATGCGTCAGATCGTAGACAACGCAGGTGAAGAACCATCTGTTGTTGTAAACAACGTGAAAGCAGGTGAAAACAACTACGGTTATAACGCTGCAACTGAACAGTACGGCGACATGATCGAAATGGGTATCCTGGACCCAACCAAAGTAACCCGTTCAGCACTGCAATTCGCAGCCTCTATCGCGGGTCTGATGATCACCACGGAAGCAATGGTGACTGACCTGCCTAAAGATGACAAAGCTGACTTAGGTGCAGCTGGTGGCATGGGCGGTATGGGTGGAATGGGCGGCATGATGTAATGCTGTTCGTCCTGCCGATGGAATTATCCATCCGATAGGATAAAAACGTTGAAGGCGAGCAGAAAAAACTGCTCGCCTTTTTATTTTTTTATCTTAATTGAATTCAAAAGGGTACATTTATCATCGTGGTAGAAATTCCTATAACCAATGAGGAAAGATATGCGAATTAAAATTTGGCTTGGTGCGTCAGTATTGTTGCTGGCAGGTTGTACAACAACTCATCAATTAACCTCTGCTGGCGCTGATGTACGTTTTGTGGAGAGTCAGCCGGGCAGCGAATGTCAGCGGTTAGGTGAGGTTGTTGGTACTCAAAGTAACTGGCTCAATGGTGTTAGCAATGAAAGCAGTTCTATGCGCAGTGCCGCCAATGACTTACGCAATAAGGCGGCTGAAATTGGTGGAAACGTCATTTATGGCGTAAACAGTCCATCGGAGAATCTGCTGGGGAGTTTTGCGCCTCTGGATAGCAAAATGATTGGTCAGGTCTATAAGTGTCCTTAGACGTTAATAGCCCCATAGGACGTTAATAGCCCCATAGATAGAATGGTGTTGTTTCCGCCATGTAAGCTGTATGCAGGTGTAAAAAATCGATGGGGTCAGTAGCAAATCAGTTTGGGCAAGGCTCAGAAAAAACGCAGTGGAACATCAGCCATAAAGCATGATGAGTGACATATACGTTTGGTTTCTGTGCGCTGCCCATTCCAGAAGATTTTAAAAGATGGTATTGGCCGAATCAGTGATTGGCTGGCATGATAAATATCACTAGTTTTGTGTCAATCCTAAATCCAGTGGTGTCTTGCTTGGTTCTCCACCAATCTCCCTTGTCAGGCGTGGAACCAAATAACCGGATACTTTCGTCAATAATTCTCTCATGATGACTTTTGCTTCTTCATCACCTACCAGAAAGTGAGCGGCACCTTGAACTTTATCCAGCACATGGATGTAGTAAGGCAGAATGCCGGCGTTGAATAACGCATTACTTAAATCAGCCAGAGTATCTGCATTATCATTGATATCACGCAGGAGCACGCTTTGATTTAAAAGTGTCACGCCAGCCTGTTTCAGCCGCGTCATACTTTCCCGGAACGTGTCATCAATTTCATTTGCATGATTAATATGGGTCACCATGATCACCTGCAAATTGGACTGTGCTAAACGGTTACACAGTGAAAGAGTGATTCGTTCTGGGATCACAACGGGTAAGCGAGTATGGATCCGCAATCGCTTAATATGTGGAATAGATTCAATACGGCTGATTAACCAATCCAGTTCATGATCTTTTGCCATAAGTGGATCACCGCCGGAAAAGATAATTTCATCAAGCTCAGGATGTTGTTCGATATAATCCAGAGCGAGCTGCCAGTTATTTTTATTGCCCTTGTTATCTTCATAAGGGAAATGACGCCGGAAGCAATAACGACAATTGACCGCACATCCCCCTTTGACTAATAACAGCGCCCGATTGCGGTATTTGTGTAAGAGACCGGGAACGACACTACGTTGTTCATCCAACGGATCAGTGGAAAAATCAGGCGTTACAGTAAACTCTTCCCGGGCAGTCAGGACTTGCAATAGCAAAGGATCGCGGGGATCACCTTCTTTCATTCGTGTTGCAAACGATCTTGGCACACGCAGAGGGAACAAACGCTTCGCTTCATTGCCTTCTTTTAGCATGACGTGTGTGTTTAGAGACAATAATTGCAACAACTCATCGGGATCGGTAATAACATCTGCAAGTTGTTGTAGCCAGACTTCTCTGACGGGGTGAATATGGGTTATAATGTGTGCCATTTTTTGGCTATGCCATTTTGTTAAAAATTAGAGGATCTCCATGGCTACTTATAGTACCAATGAATTCCGTTCAGGTCTTAAAATCATGTTAGATGGCGAGCCGTGCGCTATTCTGGACAGTGAATTTGTTAAACCAGGTAAAGGGCAGGCGTTTGCCCGTGTTCGTCTTCGTAAACTGATTTCCGGTAAACTGCTGGAAAAAACCTTTAAATCAACAGATTCCGTTGAAAGTGCAGATGTCATGGATATGAACCTGACTTATCTGTACAACGACGGTGAATTCTGGCATTTCATGAACAACGAAACTTTCGAGCAGCTGGCTGCGGATGAGAAAGCCGTTGGTGACAATGTAAAATGGCTGATTGATCAGGCAGAGTGTATTCTGACCCTGTGGAATGGCCGTCCTATTTCTGTAACTCCCCCAAACTTTGTTGAACTGGAAATTGTTGAAACTGATCCGGGTCTGAAAGGTGATACCGCGGGTACTGGTGGTAAACCTGCTACTCTGAGCACGGGTGCAGTAGTTAAAGTGCCTCTGTTTGTACAGGTTGGTGAAGTCATTAAAGTTGATACCCGTTCTAACGAATACGTTTCTCGCGTGAAATAATCGCGTTTATTATTCTGAAAAAGCCGCAGCCCCTTAGTCTAGAGGCTGCGGCTTTTTTGTTGTATTCCATTGGTATCACCATTGAAGCCACCAAAGTAGATAGCTATAATTCAGTTTCACTTCTCACCGTTATTCGGGACGACCCGGATAAACGTCATCTTATTGGGGACGGCCCCATTCATCATCAGATAAAATCATCAAATAAAGGGAACGTCATGTCTTGGTTGATCCTTATTATTGCAGGGTTATTGGAAGTTGTGTGGGCGGTAGGCCTGAAATATACCCAAGGTTTTTCACGTTTAATACCGAGTTTAATTACCATCAGTGCGATGGCTGTCAGTGTAGGATTACTGGCCTATGCCATGAAAACTTTACCGACGGGCACTGCATATGCAGTGTGGACAGGCATTGGTGCAGTGGGAACGGCAATTTTCGGTATCATGGTGCTGGGAGAATCAGCAAATTTTGCCAGAGTACTGAGTTTGGGTTTGATTGTCTTGGGGATTATTGGCTTGAAACTAGCTAGCTGATTAATGAACCCAGCGTTGGGCTGGGTTCTATTTATAATCATTTTCCTTCATATCTCGAAGGCCAGATATCTTCTGGCGTGAGTTCCAGCGCTGCCGCAATAAGACGTTCCCCTTTTGGCCAATGTCTTTGTAATGCGTTGGCAAGGGTGGAGGATGCTAATCCTGCTGCTCGTGATACTTCTGACAATGTTGTTCCGCGTTTTTTCAACTCAGCAATGATATCGGCTGAATGCCAGTCTTGTTTTTCCATTCTTAATATCTCCAATTATCTATTATTTTTTCAATTAAAAAGTAAGTAATTAATCAGTAGACTATAAGTCACATATCATAGCATAACTAAGATAAAAACGTGACTCATAGTCCGTGGTCTGATAAGTAACACGAATCGATACTTATCGGATGAAAAAATCGAACAGCATAAGATGCCTTTTCGGGCAGAGAATCAGATATCTCAGAAAAGAATCAGGGATGTCGCAGGAGGCTTTTGCCGATAAGTGCGGATTGGATCGTACTTATGTCAGCGGTATTGAGCGTGGGGTCAGGAATCCTACCCTAGAAATTATTTATGTGATCGCCAATGGATTGCAGATTGATCTGAACGAATTATTCGATTTTGAAACAACAAATTCTCTCCATTAAGGCTAATTAACAATCAATATTAAAATCAATCAATAGTAAAATCAATCAATTGATTATCTATTCGGTGCTTCTATCGAGACTTTGCTTTTAACACGTTCTTGAAACACATATTCTGTTTTTGAATATGATATTTGCTTTTCTCATATTATAGGATAATGCTTTGTGAGATTTGGTGAGCGAATAAGCCTTGATTAGATATTAGCCGGAAAAGAGATGATATTATTGATCCCTGAACTTGTGATTGGGGCTATTGTTGGTTTAATTATCAGCACCACCGGAGTCGGTGGTGGAGTGATAGTTTTGCCGATCTTAATTTATTTTTTTGGATTGGATGCATTGTCCGCAGTAGCAACGGCAAATCTTCTTTCAATGCTGATGAAAATATCATCTTCTTATATGCATTTCCGTATGGGGAATATCCCCCTGCGCCAATCCTTGACGATCTTGCTGATCATGATCCCCAGTACAATGCTGGCGAGTTATGGAGTAACAATACTGAGCCATATAAACCATAGTCAGGTGCAGCTTGAATGGGGGATAAACTTATTGGTTGTATTGGCTATCTTGTTTTCTCTTTATCTTTTTTATTGTCGAATACGTCAGCCGGAAAGACAAATCAGCCAGACATATATGCAATCGGGCTTCATT
Organism: Xenorhabdus littoralis; assembly: GCF_033949345.1. Classification (NCBI taxonomy): domain Bacteria; kingdom Pseudomonadati; phylum Pseudomonadota; class Gammaproteobacteria; order Enterobacterales; family Morganellaceae; genus Xenorhabdus; species Xenorhabdus littoralis. The sequence continues at coordinate 7,349 of NZ_VCDP01000099.1, read as the reverse complement.
AAGTCCCTTTTGCTTCCCGGCACAGGTGCCGGATTAGTGCTGGGGGCAACGGGAGTCGGGGGCGGTGTAGTGGTGTTGCCATTGTTGCTACGTTATGCACAGATGAATATTAAACAAGCGATTGGCGTCTCGCTTTTTGTCACGATGATGCTATCTGGTTCATCTGCTTTTGCTTATGCACATGGCGGTCATACCTATTGGGAACTGGCACTGGTGTTGTTTGTCGGCTCTTTGTTGGCGATTCCCTTTTCCAAGTATTTAATGAAGCGCTTGCCCGATAAAGCATTTCAATATGCCACGCTGTTTCTGATCTTATGCAGTGCTGTTCTGATGGGAATTCGATTGATTGGATAGACGTTCCTCTGACCATTGAGACGAGTGGCTGTCTTAATGGTCAGAGAACATATTCTGTATCATTGCTGAGGCAAACTGGTTTTTGGGATCAGTAAGTGGTTTCTCCAATATTTTTCAGGGCATCAATCACTAACTGCCAAAATTTGGTGTGATCCAATTTAACGGCGACCTGCGTATGGCAATCTTCGGGTGGTGGATAACGAAAATCTGCAACAGTCATTCCTGTTGTTAAAGCTCCTGCCAGCTCAATATCGACAGGGACTTTTTGCGTTGTCATGACAGTAGGATCGATAACATAAGCTACTGCGCAGGGATCATGTACCGGAGGATAGCCAAATCCTTGACTCTCACGATACCTATCTCCATAAAATTTCAGTGCATCTAAAACGAATTTAGCAGAATGTGTGCCAATCTGGGAAATGGCCTCAATAATGTCAGGTGTCGCTTGGGCTTGATGAGTGAGATCTAATCCGACCATCGTCAGCGGCCATTTTTCATTAAAAACAATGTGCGCGGCTTCCGGGTCGATCAGAATATTGAATTCTGCAACCGCACTTCTGTTACCCTTGTGATAACCCCCGCCCATTAATACGACTTCCTTTACCCGCTCAACAATATGCGGCGCTTTGCGAGCTGCCATGGCAATATTTGTCAAACCCGCTGTTGGGACAAGAGTGACGGTTTTAGGTGGATTTTCCATAATGACATCAATGATTAAATCAACTGCGTGACGAGCATCCAGCCTCATCGCTGGTTCAGGCAAAATAGGGCCATCCAAGCCAGTTTCACCATGAATTTCCGGTGCAGTTTTGATCTCCCGCACAAGTGGCCGATGGCATCCTGCTGCGAAAGGAACATTGTGAATATTAGCAATGCGGGCGACACAAAGGGCATTGTGGGTTACTTTATCCAGAGTTTGGTTGCCGACAACGGTTGTAACAGCCAGCAGTTCAATATTAGGGTTTCCGTGGGCAAGCAGGAGAGCAATAGCATCATCATGTCCGGGATCGCAATCAAGGATAATTTTCTTGGAGAGCATACTTTTTCCTTTTAGTGACTAAATGCAAATATCTATCCTCAGAATAATTCACTACCAGAAAAAATCCTCAGCTGATTATCACAAAACGACCATGTAATTTTATTAATTGTTAATAATCTATTTCACAAATGTGATTTAATTAACATATAAACAATAAATGATTTGAGCATTTTAAGTACATATGATTCATATATGTGCAATGTGGAAAAGGTATTGATATAGATTTCATTGATTATCATTAACTTATTAATATTTTAGATCTTTATTGCTTTATTAATACACCGGAATAACCAATATTCATCGGACATGATAAGCACTTCTGATAAAAGCAGATAACTTGGCTGTAATCATCAGGAGTTAAACAGATTCTCACGGGGTATAGCATGAATAATCAAATAGATTCATTAACATACTATGCGGCAACTAAGAAATATGATCTGCGCTTTCCAACGCTGAAAGAAGATCTTGATGTTGATGTTGTTATCATTGGTGGTGGTTTCTCCGGTATCAATACAGCATTGGAACTCGCTGAAAAAGGCATCACTAATATTGCGATCTTGGAAGGCCGGACGTTGGGATATGGCGGTACAGGTCGCAATGGTGGTCAGGTGATGACAGGGATTGGTCATGATTTAGAGAAAATCAAGCGCCATATCGGTGAGAAAGGTTTAGAAACCGTATTTAAAATCAGTAGCTTGGGAGCTGGAATCATTCAGGATCGAATCGCTAAATATGATATTCAGGCTGATTTTTGTCGTGGCTATGCTTACCTTGGCTGGAATCCGCGTCATGAGAAGACCCTGGGTGGGTGGTTGAAAGAATTCCGAGTGGCTTCACCCGATGAAGAAATCGAGCTTTATACCGGTGCTGATGTTAAAAAAGTGATTGGTTCAGATCGCTATACCTGTGCATTAACCCATATGGGAGGTGGCCATGTTCATTCGCTTAACTTGCTGTTAGGAGAAGCCAAGGCAGCCACGGAATATGGCGTCAAAATTTTCGAAAACAGTCAGGTTTTGGATGTGGAGTATGGCCCAAGAGTTACAGTACGCACTGGAATGGGTTCCGTTCGTGCCAATAAAATGCTGTGGGCATGTAATGGATTTTTGAATGGGCTTGAACCGACTATTTATAGAAAAACTATCAATACTTATGCTTTCCAGTTGATGACAGAAGAACTGTCAGACGAACTTATCGAAAGGATCAGCCCGATTCGTGGAGCATACAGTGATATAAGCCCTGTCATCGACTACTATCGTGTGACTAAAGAAAATCGCCTGTTATACGGTAGTGCGACACGGTTTATTGAATATATACCTTCCGATTTAAAAGAGTGGAACCGCAGTGTCATGCTGAAAACCTTCCCCTATCTGAAAGATGTAAAAATAGAACTGGCGTGGGGTGGGCCATTATGTTGCAGCGTTAATTTATTCCCGCAAATTGGTTCCCTGCCTGACCATAAAAATGTGTTCTATGTTCAGGGTTATTCGGGTTTTGGTGTGACACCGAGCCACATTATTTGCAAGATTTTGGCTGAGGGGATGAGCGAAGGCTCTGATCGTTACTCGTTGCTGAGTTCGATTCCACATCTCAATGTTATCGGGAAAGATAAATTGAGAAATGTCCTTTTCTCTGCTGGCAAGATTTGGCACCAAGCTTCAGGTTATTGGGCGGGGCGTCTGTAATTTTATCTTTGTTTCGTGTTTTTCTTTTCTTCATTTTTGAACGGTATTGTTTGAACGGTAAATACTGAAAGGTAAAAGTCATGATAAAACCATTAATGTTAGATAAAGCACTTCCTGAATTAATGCCAATCGGCAGTGTCACCAATCTTGGTTCTACTGTGGTGGAAGGTGATCCACAGGCGAGTGGAGCCATGATCCACGGAGAGCCAACGGATAATCTGACCTGCGGTATTTTTGCCTGTACTAAAGGTAAATTCAAAATGACTTATCCCTTTGACGAAATGGCAACAGTTCATGAAGGTTCCGTGAAATTGACTGATGTCAAAACAGGCGTGACGATTGAATATCATAAAGGTGATTCGTGGTTTGCAGCAAAAGGGACTGAAGTATTGTGGGACATTACGAGTGAGCGTTTCGTCAAACATTATATGGCTTGTATAAATGGGCAAATGCCCGGCTAGACAGAGGAAGATATGATGAGTGAAATTAATTTGCTGGAGTCCGTTACGGCTTTTCTGCAACGTACTCACGGTCATTATATAAATGGAGTCTCTGTTCTTGGTCAGGGAAATGAAACTTTCTCTATCGTTAATCCTGCTTCTGGTGAAACAATCGCTACGGTTAATCAAGGAGTAGAGGCAGAAATTAATCAGGCAATGCAGGCGGCATCAGACGCTTTTCACGGTGTATGGGCACAAACGTCTCCTCTGGAACGGGGAAATTGTCTGAACCGACTGGCTGATTTGCTGCAAAAAAATGGCGAAGAGTTGGCCCAACTGGAAAGTTTATGTTCCGGTAAACCCATCCAATTATCCCGCATGTTGGATGTGGGAGCATCCGCCGATTATCTGCGTTATTTTGCAGGATGGTCGAGCAAAATCAGTGGTGAAACACTGAATGTTTCATTGCCATCGTTTAAAGGGGAGAAATATACCGCCTTTACCCGTCGCGAACCCATAGGAGTTGTTGTCGGAATTATTCCGTGGAATTTCTCCATCATGATTGCTATCTGGAAATTGGGTGCAGCACTTGCCAGTGGTTGTACGATAGTGCTCAAGCCCAGCGAATATACCCCTTTAACCCTACTTCGTGTTGCTGAACTGGCAAAAGAGGCAGGTATCCCAGATGGTGTTATCAATATCATCAATGGTTCAGGCGCTCGTCTTGGATCATCCCTGATTGGCCATCCTCAATGTGCCAAAGTCACTTTCACAGGATCTGTTCCAACGGGAATAAGCGTTGGGAAGTTGGCTTTGGGACAGGGGTTGAAGCGCACGACATTAGAGCTTGGCGGAAAAAACGCAGCCGCTTTCCTGGCTGATATGACCGTTGAAAGAATTGTCGATGGCATATTGGAAGCGGGATATGTGTATCAGGGACAAATTTGTGCAGCTGCGGAACGTTTCTATATTCCATCAGTTCATATAGAAGCGGTTCTGGAATTACTCTCTGAGCGTTTGTCCGCAATGAAAATAGGCTCTCCTCTTGATGAATCAACCGAGATGGGGCCATTGGCAAACAGGGAGCATTACGAAAAAATCCTCTCTTTGTTTGAGAAAGCGCGCCAAGAAGGTTGTGAAATTGTCTACGGAGGCCATGCACTGGAAGGGCCGGGATATTTTGTCGCTCCAACGATAGTCAGGGCAAAGAGTACCGAAGACACGTTAATGAAAGAAGAGACATTCGGGCCGATTGGCGCTTTCCTCAGTTACGACGATGAGGAAGAGTTAATTGGCATGATGAATGATACGCCATTTGGTTTATCTGCCAGTTTGTGGACTAATGATTTGAGCAAAGCGATGCGTATGATCCCTCGTATTGACGCGGGTATTTTATGGATCAACATGCATACATTATTAGATCCCTCGGTTCCATTCGGTGGTATGAAATCTTCAGGAATTGGCCGCGAGTTTGGTAGTGCATTCATTGAACACTATACAGAACTGAAATCAGTCATGATGCGTTATTGATGAAATAGAGTCGCTGTATAGGCAAAGCGCTATTGATGGAGCGTTGCACGGTCTTTGGCTGCTGTAGCGTTCTGCTTTATTGTTTCTTTGCAAAAACATGTCTTGTCATAAGAATGTCGTCACTGGTTCAAATAACTGTCATGTGACATATCTATTATCCAAGCAACTCAAGATGATAATTGTTAATTCTATTTATCCGGTCTGATTGCAAGGAAAACCCTATGTCGCGTAATTATGAAAAAAAGCTGCTTGCTATTGTGGTTTCTGCACTGATATCAGGAATGACTGTTCCTGCATGGGCTGCCAGCGAGTCAAATCACATTATGGCACAACAGCGTACAGCACAAGGCAATATTACCGAATTTGGTGGTGCCCGTCGTTTGAAGCAGGATCAAACAGAGGCACTTAAAGCCGCCTTGGGCAGTCACAAAGCGAAGAATGTGATTCTGTTTATCGGCGATGGTATGGGGGACTCTGAGATTACCATTGCCCGTAATTACGCCGAAGGGGCAGGCGGATCTTTGCAAGGAATCGATGCCTTGCCATTTACCGGGCAATATACCCACTATTCGCTGGATAAAAAAACGCAAAAACCCAACTATGTTACCGATTCAGCGGCTTCTGCCACGGCTTGGGCTACAGGCGTAAAAACCTACAATGGGGCGTTAGGTATTGATGTTTTTGGCAACGCTCATCAATCTCTTTTAGAACTGGCTAAAAAGAACGGTAAAGCAACGGGGAACGTTACTACGTCTGAAATTCAGGATGCAACTCCAGCGGCTTTATATGCCCATATCATGAATCGTAAATGCTACGGCCCGGAAGAAACGTCGAAGAAATGTTCGGGCGATGCCTTAGAAAATGGTGGTAAAGGCTCTATTACGGAGCAATTACTGGTCGCTCGCGCTGATGTGACTTTAGGGGGAGGATCAAAATCATTTACCCAACAATCGGTAATGGGAATTAATAAAGGAAAAACATTGCAGCAGCAGGCACTGGAACAAGGTTATCAATGGGTAACCGATGAAAAATCGCTGGTGGCTATTAAAAGCGTTGATCAGCAAAGTCCTTTGTTAGGTTTGTTCCATGGTGGAAATATGGATGTGGCATGGGAAGGACCAAAAGCGGTTTATCACGGAAATATCAATGAGAAACCCGTGAAGTGCGAAGTGAATTCAAAATTAGATCCCAACGCACCGACTTTGGCACAGATGACAGAAAAGGCCATTGATTTACTCAAAGAAAATAAAAATGGTTTTTTCCTGCAAGTAGAAAGCGCTTCGATTGATAAACAGGATCATAATGCGAATCCTTGTGCGCAAATTGGTGAAACTGTCGCTTTAGATAAGGCCGTACAAGTTGGTCTTAAATTTGCGAAAGAGCATGGAGATACTTTAGTGATTGTTACGGCTGATCATGCTCATTCCAGCCAGATTATTGAGCCGGATGTTAAATCACCCGGTTTAACCCGCTCGCTGATTACTAAAGATGGGGCAGTCATGACAGTAAACTACGGTAATTCAGAAGGAGACAGTCAAGAGCACACCGGGACACAGTTACGTGTTGCCGCTTATGGCCCACATGCTGCCAATGTTGTGGGTTTGACTGATCAAACGGATCTGTTCTTTACCATACGTGATGCGATGAATTTGAAACAATAATTTCTGTCATTTATTTTCTGCGTATGATTAAATTGCCACTATACTTGATATTGATAATCATTATCATTTGATGTGGGGTTTATTATGAGTAGATTTTATTATGATTAGTGCAAAGCGGAGCTTAAAGCTGATCTTTTGGCAAAGCATGACGGGATTCTGGGGAATACTGTTATCCAGCCTGATCGTCTCTGCGTTAGTTGTGTCAGTATTAGCCCTTGCGGGAGCAGGAGTCGAACAGTTTAAAATCAGTATTCAGGTCGCTCTGCTTCTGACGCTTGTATTACTGTTACATCGCAATGCACGTCATTTCTTGTTGTTCCCTGCCGGTATTGCCGTTATGTGCAGCTTGTTTGGCAGCTTCCGTTATCTGGGATATTTTTAAAGCAAATGAATGCTTAGCCAATGCTCAGTAAAGAGGATTAAACAAGGAAAATTAAGGAAACAGAACTGAAGGAAAGGAAACTGAAGGATAAGGATAATGAAACAGTGGTGCGAAGGGGGGGACTTGAACCCCCACGTCCATAAGGACACTAACACCTGAAGCTAGCGCGTCTACCAATTCCGCCACCCTCGCAGGTACTGCCATTTATCCAATTTGTTCAACCGATAGTTATCTGATTTGGTGCGAAGGGGGGGACTT
>NZ_VCDP01000098.1:0-6857 GCF_033949345.1 Xenorhabdus littoralis | reverse complement strand
AGGAGAAAAATGAGGAACAGGTGAGGAGTTAACCTCTTTTCTGGTTGGTGTTTTTTCTGATCTCCGTGTTGCCGGGTTAATGTATTAGCCCGGTAACACGGAGAAGACAAGCGCAGCGCGTCAGTCGAACGCTAAACAGGAGAAAATACTTATCATTCCATGACAAGAAAACCTTTCTGGTTGGCAATTAGTTTTTCGTCACTGGCAGTGCTCATTTCATCTACGATGATAAGTTTTTCCTTAGTTTTTAATTATCACAGCCCTCGAAAAATAGAAAAACCTCTGGCGATTCTTCATGTGTTATTTCCAAATACAGTCTTTTATTTCTGTGTCATAAGCATTCATATTTTCCTCAAAACTCACTTGTTTCCCTTTTTTATTTATATAGGTGAAACCATAGTATCTTGCTCCCTGCGAAATAACCGTATACGCCCCATTAAACTCCCCTTTAACTATTTCATTCCATACAGTTGTATACTGATATGGTCTATCCTCAGCTAATATTTCAGAATCCTCCTTAACCAAAAAAATCGGTATAGCTATATGGGAATTTTCATACTTAACATAGCCAATTCTGGCATTATCTTTTTTTGAATACATATCAACTAACTTTATATTTATTGGTTTTTTACCATTGGAAGTAAAACAACCAATATCAATAGACCATTCAGAGGCATAAGCATTAGTAGATAATATAACCAACATCAAAAAAATAATATTTTTATACATTTTAATTTCCTCTTCCTCTTCTTTCTCCACCATCTCTTCCTGCTTCACCTCCTCTTCTTGCTCCGCCATCTCTTCCTGCTTCACCTCCTCTTCTTGCTCCGCCATCTCTTCCTGCTTCGCCTCCTCTTCTTGCTTCACCTTCTCTTCCCGCTTCACCTCCTTCGGCTCTCAAGGCAGCGATTCTCTCGTTTATATAATTAGATACATCACGATTTCTTATTCTATACATTCTTCTATTTAACTGAGCCTCAGTTCTAAAAGGATTTTCAGTGATTAATGTCTGTACTCTTTCATAACCTCTCAAAGCTTCATCTCTGTCTTTCGTCGTTCCTCGACGTGTTGTTATATTAGGATCATGCCAAAGTCCCCATGCGAAAGAATAAATTTTATAATTATAGATAGAACTGCTAATAAACTCGAATCTTTCATTTTCTAACAATTGATTAAGATGCTCAGCCTTTAATATCCTAATTGCTGTTTTTAGATAGTCTAATCTATCATTATAACCATTGAATCCCCCATTGATAAGAGCAGTAACTTTATTAAAGTCATCATTTTCAGCCGAGTCAAATACGTTTTTGTATATCTTATAAAACCAAAATGCAGATAACACACTATGTGGTGGAGACAATAATTTATTCCTATTTTCAGCAGAAGAAGTTACATCTTCACCAATATAATTACCATACGCTGTATAGTTTCCTTCAAATGTCAATTGTATTAAGCCTCGACCATACCAAGGGTTATAATTCTTTCTTTCCCCTCCAATTTCTTTCGTATATTGTAATCCTCCACTTTCATGGCATACCTGCGCTAAAAAATGGGCTTTGCCTCGACATGTAGTAATACCAAATCTATTAAAACCCTGATTAAATGCTTCTAAATTGTTTTGAAGTCTTGTTTGTGGTGCATTGGGCAATATCTCTTGTAGTTCAGCTAGCGTAATGTCTCTATCACATGCACGTCCTTGAATTACCGGTATTTCCAGCACATGCCGTCGCTTGAGTTGATGGGTTGACAGTCCCTGTAAGGTCGAACCACTGAAATGTTCTGAATCCTGTAATTCCTCCGCTTGCCACCCGTTAATTGTAGGATATCCATCACTAAGCATACCCAATGTGATGTATTGGTATTCATGCCCGTCCAATATAGCCGCTGGCTTAACATGGGAATTGGCTTCGCCGGTTTGCTGACGAGGTGTTCGTTTGACAATTTCATCCGCCAGTGGTTGTGCTGGTATGGATAAGATGACCGGCATTGGTGGAAGGTCTTCTTCGCGTAATAAACCCTTTCCATCCGTCGTACCCGTCCGCTCAATACTTGGATTCAGTCGGCTTTTCAATTTATAAGGCATTCCAACCAGAGGATTACCCCGGCGTTTTTCATGGTAATACGCAGCTCAACCGAATTTAATCTGACAGGCCCTAAATCAAAGTGGGCGACTGTCAGATTAAGTCTGAATTACTACATCTTAATCTTTTTGCTATTTCTTAATTCAAGAATACGCATTAATTTATCAAAATCTGGACTTACATCACCATTGTATATTATTGTTCCGTCAGGATAAGTCATTGATGTATCTGCATCCTTATTTTTCCCTCCATTCCAATGACTTAAAAAATTTTTTTCATATAAGACATTAAGATGGATTTTTCTACCATCAACCATTTTATAGGTCATAACATCATATTTTCCCACCAAATAAAATGATTGACTGTGCCCCCCTAAGAACCTCTCTCGTAGTAAAGGAAATAACGTAATTTCTTCATTTAAATCACCTGTTTTTTTTATATATCCACCATCGAATACTTGTGGTGCATTACCATCAATAACAAATGTCGTATCAAATCCAAAGTTTTTTTCAATAAAAGGAGCAATTTTTGACGTATCTCTCAGCTTCACTTCGAACTTAATATTACTCAGTTTCCAATCACATTTTCCCCCTCCCTCCTTAGGGATATTGACCTCAACTTGATTTGACTGACCGATGGATAGCGGGTAGGTGGCAAGATGAAAACCCGGAACAGAATACGACTTCATATTCGCGGTTCGGCGTTCTTTGCGACAAATTTTAGAACGATACATGGCTGAAATGGGTAAGGCATCCAACTCATCAGGAATCGTTGCCATAAAATAAACATGCTCTCCATTAATCGGTGGAGAGAATGATCCGCTTTGCGCGCATCCTTGTATGAAAAACACAGCAAGTAGGGAGGGTAATACGCTTTTATTATAGAGAAATTTCATGGGTGTCTTCCTTATACCGCTCAAGAGCGTGTTTCAATAATTCATCTTGGTTAACATCTTGTTTAAAAACATCGTGCAGTTTATTTTCGAGTGCCATAAAAGTGGTATTACGTTTAGCATTCAGTTGATAGGCATCTTTATGATGTATTATTTTATCAAATGCCCCTCTTGACGCTATTCGCTTAGGCGTTTTCGTTGGTTCTAATAAACTGAGCAATTGATTATTTATAATGGCTTGATATTTACTGCCCATAAAGTGGTCTGTTGCCATCGTCATAATCGTATCTAAATCAGGATTATTCCATTGTGGGAAAATTTCATCGATAACAGACTTATCTCCCTTTAATGAGTCCACATATTCCTGTTGTTCTTTCTCTAATCCTTTATCTAACGAATTAGCTATGCTCGGAACTAAATAAAACTTATAAGTGCCATTCATGCGCCAGCTTTTGCTACCGAGTGTATCCCCTGTATGACTACGCAGCTTTTCGTGACCAATTTGCCTCGCCTGAAAGAAACTCACGGTATTTCCTTGGTGATAATAGACTTCACCAATCTCAGGGAGATATTTTTGTATTGGAATGGTGGGTAATGTTGCCAAAGTCCAGCCAAAGCCAAAAATGGTTCCGAGTGACCCATAAACTTCAAATAACCAGTTATCCATATTGGTGTCAAATGGCACGCTCGTTACGGTATCGGCATCATTGACATGTCGGAAATGATTCAGTGATGTTAAGGCTTTGACTCCACTTCCCGTGAAAACCCGAGGCATTCCATAAGTATAAAGGAGCGGGTTATTACCTCTTAGCTCTGTGGCATGTAATAAAGCGAGTGCACCCCCCAAACTATGCCCACAGATATATAACTTTTTAATTTTAGAGCGTGATTTATCTTTTATATTTTCAGTTCTTTTTTCAAAATATTTTTCCATACACTGATAAGCTTCTAAAAAGCCCTTATGAACCTTGGCTTTTCCACCGGGAAGAATATTCTCTGGGCATGGAATGGGGCGATAAGTCCCGTCCGTAAGCGCATTTCTCAAGCTTGCCGTCCCCCTCCATGCCGCAATAATTTGCGTTTCATTTTCAACAAAAAACATTTGAGTATCATGCTCAAACGTTTTAGGAGTTTCCACTTGTTGAACATCCAAGAATATTGCCGGTCGATAACGTTCTTTAAATGGTACATCGTTTACAATCGCGGGATAAATGAAAGCATCATTGATAACAGGGGTTTTTGATAAGTCAAAGCATTGCTGGTAGAAAAAAGAAGTGGTCGTATCGGGAGTATTAATAAATTCCCTCATATCAATATCAGGAGAATCTGGGTCAACCATCACTTCATCCTTATACACCAATAGTGACATGAGTCCTAGGTTATACGTATTCACTATATCGTAGTTTGGTGTATGTTTTAGGATTAAAGACCATGCTCTAAACGGACATACCTCAATCACATGACGTTGATTAAAATCCTCACCGTAAAACTCTAATCCTCTAAATTCATCTTCTTTCGGAAAATGGTAGTAAGGTAGCCCAAATTTAGCTTGTTCCCACTCTGCAATATCAGGGGCTCTGTCACACAACTCACCAATGACAGCATAACGATAAAAACAACCTTTGGATTCGGCATCTGGCTTTACTGTTGAATTAGACTCACCACGCAATGATCGTAATGGTCGTGTCTCCATCTCATCTGCAAGTTTTTGCCCACTGAGAAATAAACGTAAAGGAGAAGCAAGCAATTTTTCTTCTCGGATCATTCCGTTTCCATCCGTCATCCCCTTACGCTCAACTTTTCTATTTTTTAAAATATAGGGCATATTAGAGATGGGTTTATTGTGTTCATCAACAAGCTGAATTTCTATTTTGTTCTTTAATATGTCCTGACAATCATGACAATAAACTGAATTAGTATTACTCATAAATAGGTGCTCCTGTTATTTTCCTTGTTCCATAGCCAATAGATAATCCTGACCGGACATATTTTCAATATGTTGTTCGGCTTCCAGCTTTTGTCTCAACCACTGCTCAATCCGGGGTTCTAAACTGCCTTCTGGCTGATCCAATTTCTTCGCCATTACACCGTGGTTTTCCCATAAATCATTGTAGAGGGAACTACTTAAGGCTTGCAGACCATAGGGAGAACGTAGCCAGACAGCCAGCAGGTGTTCGCCCAGCGTAAACGGGATTTCACTGTTACCTTCGCTACACGTTTCGGGACGGCAAAACTGCATCGGTTGCGGCCTGTCTATCATCAGTTCTGTGACAGGCGACAACATCAGTGACCAGTCGCTGGGCGTGAAGGCTGGAACCAGTGCGCCCAATATCCGTGCATCCATCATGCGGAATAGTACCGGCTCACCATTCATCATTACCCATTGTCGCTGCTGCCAGTGTTTAAGCTGTTCCTGCCACGGTGCATGGCTGCGATAAGCCCAACCCCAACTGTTGTCACTGAGTTCATGGCGATCCAGCACTGCCCCTATCTGAGTGAGTTGATTCGCCTTCGGTTGCACCAACCACGGACTCTGCTTCAACATATTGCGCATTGGAGTGCCGCTATACAGCGGAAATGCCTGCTCAACCCAGTCATGGTGGTAAAATGGTTCTACAGGATCCGGTTTAGCCAGTGAATTGATAATAAAGAATACGGGAGCTTTATTGGGTCCATTCAGCCAGGCTTGCCAGCTTATTGCGGATCCGGTGCTTTCCATCGTGGTAACTCTTTCCATTGTGTTTACTCTTTAACAGGTTTAATGACTAAACTGGCATCCTGTTGTGCCAGTACAGCACAAGCCGGTTGCACCGGAAATTCAATGGCCGAAAGCGCTTCCGCCATCGGGAGTTGTCCCACTTGTGAGAACGGCGCTACTCCCTCCGGTAATTGCAGTGAAATCCCGCGACCACTGCCACCTGAACCCTGCCCGACATTAATCGGTGAAGACAAAATCCCGCCCGGCGTGACTTTCAGAAAACTTCCACCCACTTTCAGGGTGATTTCCGAAGCCGCTTCCAGCACCACTTTGCCGCCGCTTTTCAGGTGGATTTCCTGTCCACTGTCAATCACGGTCGCATCGCCGGTCTGAATATGCTGACTGCCTGCAATCCGATGAGAAACATCGCCTTCGGTGGTGATTTTGCGGGAACCGGCGACCTGATGATGGTCATCGGCGCGGATGTCGTGGTAACGGTTATTGTCTATGCGCTGTTTCTGGTCGTGTTTGATATGCCAGAGGGCATCGTTTTCGATATGGGCGGTAAAATCTTTCTGACCGTGGAAATAGATTTCTTCGCTGTCTTTCGCATCCTCAAACCGCAGTTCGTTAAAACCCTTGCCTTTATGGGTTTTAGTCTTGAAAGTCGTGCGGGTTTTTTGGGCAGGTAAATCCAGTGGCGGGCGGTTCAGGCCGTTGTAGACACAGCCGGTGACGATTGGACGGTCAATATCACCATTGAGATAGGAGATAATCACTTCCTGACCGATACGCGGGATCGCCATAAAGCCAAAGCCGTTACCGTTCCAACCCTGTGCGACGCGCACCCAGCAGGAAGCGCCATCATCAGGCGGGTCATAGCGGTTCCAGTGAAAATGGACTTTAATCGCGCCCTCTTTATTGACAAAGATTTCTTCCCCTTCCGGCCCGACGACCATGGCTGTTTCATCGCCATCGGCCAGCGGTTTGTAGTGGAAAGGCGGACGCCAGTCGGCAAGGCCATCAATAAAACTAAAGTGATTGCTTAGCGCCGTACCTTCGCCCCCACCATGACCCAGTGCCTGCGGGCAGCGCCCGTGATGACTGATACCAATTACCTGCCAGCGGGCATTCAACAGTTTGTGCGGATGATTTTTTATCTCGAGAATTTTGCCCGGCATCAGTT
>NZ_VCDP01000097.1:0-1104 GCF_033949345.1 Xenorhabdus littoralis | reverse complement strand
CTGTGTATCCAGAATATAGATTTGGGTATTGGCGATAGGGTGACCAATGTAAGAGGAAGTTCGGGTCAAGCCGTTTAACGCAGACCAGACCGTCGTTTCCGTTGGCCCATACAAATTCCAGAGCGTAGGAACCTGTTGGAGCAACTGGGTTGCCAGTTTTTCAGGTAATGCTTCCCCACCACACAGCACCTTAAACTTGGTTGGCAGAGAGAAAGTCGGCATTTGCAATAACATACGCCATGTCGAAGGCGTTGCTTGCATGATGGACACATTATGATGCGCAATTAAGGCAGCCAGTTGCTGTGCATCCGTGGCCTGTGCCTGTGTCGCCAGTATGATTCGCGCCCCTGTTAATAACGGCAGGAATAGCTCCAGAATGGAAATATCGAAAGAGAGAGAGGTAATACCCAGTAAAACATCCGCCTCCGTCATACCGGGTTCCTGACTCATCGAACACAAGAAATTAACAATATTACTGTGTTCAATCATCACACCCTTTGGTTTCCCTGTTGAACCCGAGGTATAAATCACATACGCCAAATGACGTGAGGTCAGCCCCAGTCTCTGAGCCTCAAGATTTTCTGCCGGCCCGTTATCCAGAACCGATGGGCCGCGGGCATCAAGCACGATGGTAGGCAGGTGACTGTCCAGGGTTTCCAGCAGACCAGTTTGGGTAAGCAACGCCACGGGTGCGGCATCTTCCAGCATATAAGCCAGACGTTCGGCCGGATAAGCCGGATCGAGCGGCACATAGCCTGCCCCCGCTTTGAGGATACCCAATAATCCCACCATCATTTCCAGGCTGCGTTCAACACAGATGGCGACCCGATCGTCCGGGCGTATACCCAGCGCCAGCAGATGATGGGCCAGCCGGTTGGCGCGGCGGTTCAGTTCGCCGTAGCTGAGAGTGCATTCTTCAAATACCACAGCAGTGGCATCTGGAGTGCGTACCACCTGTTGCTCAAACAATTCATGGAGCAAAACGTCTCTTGGGAAGTCAGCCTCGGTATTATTGAAGTCCGCCAGTAACTGCTGGCGTTCAACGGCGGGCAACACATCCACCGCCAAGGCCGGCGAATGCGGTGCATCCGCCAATATCGCGAC
>NZ_VCDP01000096.1:0-206 GCF_033949345.1 Xenorhabdus littoralis | reverse complement strand
CTGGATGATGAGCAGTGGGGTCGCATAAGCCAGAGTCTGGATCAGTTTGCCCGCTGGGATCATCGTCTGGTGATTGATGATTGCAGTCACCAGACGCCCGCACTATTACGCGCCCGTGCCCGCCGCTATACCCGCAAATACGGTAAACCCGCCCTGATTATGGTTGACTACCTCCAGCTGATGTGCGCGCCCGGACAGGAAAACCG
>NZ_VCDP01000095.1:0-206 GCF_033949345.1 Xenorhabdus littoralis | reverse complement strand
CTGGATGATGAGCAGTGGGGACGCATAAGCCAGAGCCTGGATCAGTTTGCCCGCTGGGATCAGCGTCTGGTGATTGATGATTGCAGTCACCAGACGCCTGCACTATTACGCGCCCGTGCCCGCCGCTATACCCGCAAATACGGTAAACCCGCCCTGATTATGGTTGACTACCTCCAGCTGATGTGTGCGCCCGGACAGGAAAACCG
>NZ_VCDP01000094.1:0-1022 GCF_033949345.1 Xenorhabdus littoralis | reverse complement strand
CGTGACCTGTTTCAGTCACCGGTGTTATCAGGTCTGGCGCAAAAGCTGGGGCAGCACCGGACCGTGGTCGTGCCTGTCAATGTGATTACCTCCGATACGACGGCACTCACGCCGGCAATGTTGCCATTGATTGATCTGAGTCAGTCTGATATTGACCGTATCGTCGGACAAGTACCGGACGGATTGGCCAATATTCAGGATATTTATGCGCTGTCGCCCTTGCAGGACGGTATTTTGTTCCACCATTTATTGGCAAACGAAGGCGATCCGTATCTGCTGGCGGGTCAGATGGCCTTTGCGGATCGGACTTTGCTGGATCGTTATCTGGCGGTGATGCAGCAGATAATCGAGCGGCACGATATTTTACGTACCGCTTTTCTCTGGCAGGGATTGTCTGTGCCGGCGCAAGTAGTCTGGCGTCAGGCACCGTTGTCAGTCACTGAATTGACGCTTGATCCAACTGACGGGCTTATCAGCGACCAGTTAGCGCAACGTTTTAACCCCCGTCATTATCGTCTTGATCTGAGCGAGGCACCGTTATTGCGCTTTGTGGTGGCTCAGGAAGCGGATGGCCGCTGGATTGTCCTGCAATTGTTGCACCATCTGATTGGCGACCATACCACGCTGGACGTCATGCACCGTGAAGTCCGGGCCTGTCTGGACGGACAGGCGCAAAACCTGCCAGCGCCGGTACCGTTCCGCAATCTGGTGGCGCAGGCGCGACTGGGAGAAAGTGAGGCAGCACACACCGATTTCTTTACCGACATGCTGGCAGAAGTGGAAGAGCCGACACTGCCTTTCGGCGTGACGGAAGTGCATCGTGATGGTTCGCAGGTCACGGAATCCCACCGGATGCTGGAGCCGGAACTGAATGATCGTCTGCGCAGGCAGGCCCGGTTTCTGGGTGTCAGTCTGGCGGCACTGTGCCATCTGGCATGGGCACAGGTGCTGTCGCGTACCAGCGGACAGGAGAAAGTGGTGTTTGGCACGGTGCTGTTCGGGCGCATGACGGCGGGAGAAGG
>NZ_VCDP01000093.1:0-2072 GCF_033949345.1 Xenorhabdus littoralis | reverse complement strand
CGGGGCTTCCGCATTGAACTTGAAGAAATTGAAGTCCGGTTGATGGAATACCCGACGGTACGTGAAGCGGCAGTACTGGCGCGGGGGGAAGGATCGGACAAAAAGCTGGTGGCTTATGTGGTGGCGCAAGCCGATACGGAGCTGGCGAATAGCCTGCGGGACCACCTGAGCGCTGTTTTACCGGATTATATGGTGCCGGCGGCGTTTGTGCGTCTGGATACTTTCCCGTTGACCCCGAACGGCAAGCTGGATCGCCGGGCACTGCCAGCGCCGGACAGCGAGGCGTTTGCCCGCCAGATTTATGCCGCACCGCAAGGAGAAACTGAAACCGTGTTGGCAACGGTTTGGGGTGAGTTACTGGGGATTGAGCAAATCAGCCGCCACGACAATTTCTTTGCTTTGGGCGGCCATTCCCTGCTGGCAATCCGGCTGATTGAACGCCTGCGTCAACTGGGGCTGATGCTGGATGTAGGTGATCTGTTTCAGTCACCGGTGTTGTCAGTGTTGGCGCAAACATTGGGGCAGCACCGGACCGTGATCGTACCTGACAATGTGATTACCCCTGATACGGCGGCACTCACTCCGGCGATGTTGCCACTAATTGATTTAACCCAGACTGATATTGATCACATCGTCGGACAAGTGCCGGACGGTATCCAAAATATTCAGGATATTTACGCCTTATCGCCCTTGCAGGACGGTATTTTATTCCACCATTTATTGGCGCGTGAAGGGGATCCGTATCTGATGACCAGTCAGATGATTTTTGCGGATAGGGCTTTGCTGGACCGTTATTTGGTCGCCGTGCAACTGATGGTAGATCGCCACGATATCCTGCGTACCACTTTTCTCTGGCAGGGATTGTCTGTGCCGGCGCAGGTGGTTTGGCGACAGGCTACCTTATCTGTGCTGGAACTGAATCTGGACCCGACTGACGGGCTTATCAGTGAACAGTTAGCGCAACGTTTTAACCCCCGTCATTATCGTCTCGAGCTGAGCGAAGCACCGTTATTGCGCTTTGTGGTGGCTCAGGAAGCCGATGGTCGTTGGTTTGTCCTGCAATTGTTGCACCATCTGATAGGTGATCATACGACACTGGACGTGATGCACAGTGAAGTGCGGATGTATCTGGACGGACAGAAGGAGGATCTGCCGTCACCGACGCCGTTCCGTAATCTGGTGGCGCAGGCGCGTCTGGGTAAAAGTGAGGCAGCACACACCGATTTCTTTACCGACATGCTGGCAGAAGTAGAAGAGCCGACATTGGCATTCGGATTGTCGGAGGTACATCGTGATGGCTTGCAGGTAGCGGAGTTCCATCAGATGCTGACGAGCACGCTTAACGATCGTCTGCGCAGGCAGGCCCGGCGTCTCGGTGTCAGTCTGGCGGCATTGTGCCATCTGGCTTGGGCACAGGTATTGTCGCGTACCAGCGGACAGGAGAAAGTGGTGTTCGGTACGGTGCTGTTCGGGCGCATGGCGGCGGGAGAAGGGGCCGACAGCGGCATGGGGCTGTTTATCAATACGCTGCCATTGCGACTGGATATCGATGAAACCCCGCTACAGGACAGCGTACAGGCTGCCCACATCCGGCTGGCCGGACTATTATCCCATGAACATGCTTCACTGATACTGGCCCAGCGTTGCAGTGGAGTTGATAATGATATTCCCCTCTTTAATGCTTTGTTGAACTATCGCCATAATGCCCGGTCAGTAACGTCGAATGGGCTGATAAAGGGTATTGAGTTTCTGGGATTACAGGAAAGAACCAACTATCCGCTGGTACTGTCGGTGGAGGATTTTGGTGAGGCTTTGGGGCTGACAGCTCAGGTCGTCCAGCCGTTTGACGTGGAACGGGTATGTGGCTATATGCAGCAGGCGCTGGAAAGTCTGGCGACAGCACTGGAGCAAACCCCGGACATGCCGGTCCGGGCACTGGACATCCTGCCGGAAACGGAACGCACGATGCTGCTGACAACCTGGAACGCAACAGAAACCGCGTCTCCTGAAGCGTTGTGTATTCATCAGTTATTTGAGCAACAGGCGGAGAATACCCCGGACGCGACAGCATT
>NZ_VCDP01000092.1:0-14753 GCF_033949345.1 Xenorhabdus littoralis | reverse complement strand
TCACCAGTGACTTGTTCGGTCATGCCAAGCAGACGACCCGGTAGGGTGCTGTCCTCATACTGAAAGGTGCGGGTGACGGCCTGGCTGCGGTCTTCTGCTCCGTTTTTATCCGTCCCGATGTTGTTTACCACCAGAAACGGCCGGCCGGCGGCGTCGTTCAGGGCGATAGAGATGCCGGCATCGGCACTCTGCGTGCGCAGCACCGCCCCGGTAAGGTCAGCCTGATAAATGAAGTTCGCCCGGCCGGCGTCGTGCAGGCGCGGGTCGGCGCTCAGTGCCAGAACGCCGCGGGCGTCGTACTGGTGGCGGGTGATGCGTTCGTCCGTTACCGCCGGCGTGGCGGGATGGCGGTGGTATTGTATCTCCCGCGCGGTCAGGCCGCGGTTGTCAAGTACCGTGACCGTCGGGGTTCTGGAGTAAAGCGCATTGTGTGTCATAAGCATGTCAACTGTAAATTAATCGGAAAAATACCGGCAGAAAATCTGCCGGCATGGCGTTAAGCAGAGGCAGGGGTCTCCGCGAGGGTGTCATTTTCATCCTCACTGACCACAAACCAGGGCGTGAACAGCATACGGCGCAGCCCGCCTTTTGCCGTGATAACCTGCCATTCCCGCCCCACCGGATCGTAACAGTGGGTGTCGGCATACAGATCCTGCCGCGCGCTGTCGTCACTGACATATTTCCAGCTGTCAAGGAAGTACGGCTGGTAGGTGCGGATGGCCTGCCCCTTGTTGTCGTACTCCGTCCGGCCGGATATCGCCCAACGGAACACGGTCTCTGCGATGGCCGGTTCGCCTCCTGAACCGGTGACGAGGGCACCATTCTCCGCACGCTGCCAGGCTTCTCCCGCTGTCTGGCGAACCGCTGTCTGTAGAATGCGGCCGAAGCCATCACTGAAGATCACCTGCTGGCGAACCTGCTGGGCGGCCTTTTCTTCTGCATAGCGGTCATAGCGGTCAGTGGTGAGTGTCACCACGTGCGGCGGCAGGCCCTGCCCGTTCTGCCAGCTGTCCGTGACATACAGCATGCACTGTGCCACTGGCAGGGGAGCCTGTAGGCTGAGCATCCCGTCGGCGGTGTTCGGCAGCGTCAGCGCGGTATCACTGTATCCCGCTGCCACACCGTTCTCCGTCCCGCTAATCCGCAGGCTGATTATTCGCCCCAGCGCATCCAGTGTGATTGACTGGACATTGTTGTTTGCATCGGTCACCCTGACCGGCGTCAGGAAACGCCAGTCATATTCCGCTCCGGTTTTCAGTCCGGCGGCGTCCTCGGTCTGCGTGATCACGCAGTCGTACTTATCCCGGGTGACGGTCAGTGCGCCGGTCAGCAGGGTATCGCGCCAGGTCTGCGGCAGCCAGAAATGCGCCGCTGCGGCGTAGGTCGCATACCCCTGTCGGATAGCCCAGAGTGTCTTGTTCGTTTCGCCGGCGCGCGGGAACAGATAACCTGTCTGTAAATAACCCGCCTGTCTCAGGCTTTCAGGGGAAATATGCGCCGACAGCAGCGCGACGATATTCTCATCCAGCACGGCGGTTTCGGTAAAGGCCGGCAAAGGAGGGAAGGCTGGCGCGGCGGTTGTTGCCTCATTCTGTGTATCCAGATACCAGGCCCGTTGTTGTCCGGCAAATACAGGAGCATGGGTTTCCGCCAGCAGCCCCGAACTTTCCAGCAACAGCGGGATCGTCACTCCGCCGGTCGGCACGGCTGACGCTGCATGGTTGAAGACGTCACTCCGGGCACCGTCAGCCAGCCCGGGCAGCCAAATGCCTTTTTCTGTGTCGAACAGAACATGCCAGCTGTTTTGCTGCCGCGTCAGACGAAGTGTCTGTTGCTGCTCATCGAAACTGCTGCCAAACAACGTTTCCGGCAGCGTATCGGGGTAAGGGCTGTCTGTTGGCTGATGACGTCGCGGGTAGCTGATACTCACCTGACGCAGCGCATTACCGTATGCGTCGCTGCTTAACAGCACCTGCTGACTGCACTGCGGGTCGCTGCTGACCCGTTCATACATATAGGTACGGCTCTCCGCCATGACCGGCCAGATGACAGGATAAGCACCTTCAGGTTCGACAAGGCGTACCTGTAGATGGTTTTCAGTGACCGTATAGGGGATGCTGGTCCGGCTGCTGCCGTCCGCGCCGTACAGTTCGCTGCGCAGCAGAAGGCCTTTCAGCCCCCGTTTCAGCCAGAAGGCCGTGGCGTTGTCCGGCGTAAATGCCTGCTCGGTCTCCCCACTGCCGAGCGTGAAGCGAGGTGTGAAATGATCAAAGGCTGCATTGTCCCCCGCCCAGTATTCAGTCTGCAACCGGTCGTCCACTTCCGCCAGGCCAGTGGCGAACCAGCTACGGCTGACAGCCGGCATACTGATGTGGTCTGCCGTCCCTCTGCTGGTCAGCGTGTCGGTATCACTCACCTCCACAAATCCGAACCCCCGGAACTCACGCTCCCGGCCGTCCCAGACACCATGTCGGTAGCGCACTGTGCTGACCAGCCGGTTGCCGGTGATCTCATCCGCCACCTCGGTACGCGCCAGCGTGTGCAGGGCAAACGGCAAGTAACTGGCCGGAATAGGTTTTCCCGCCGTCACCGTCTCTGCCTTTTCATCCAGCCAGAACTGTGCTGAACTGCGGTAGTGCAGCGCGTGACGCGCCCCCATCCCGTTGTTCATCGTACTCAGGAGCCAGGGCTTATTTTCGGACAGATGGCAGACCCAGTGGCGCGGCTGCGGATGCGGTACCGTCAGCATCAGACTGGCCACACCCAGTCCCTGAATGTCGGCCAGTTGCAGGTTACAGGTGTTGTCATAATGAACGCCAGCCGGCAGCGTCACGCTGAACGGTTCGGCAAACGCGTTACCGCTGAGATTACGGTAAACCCGCAGATGGTTGCTGCAGGCATAAATCAGATCGGTGGTGCCGGAGCCGTCAATATCGGCCAGATAAAGCCGGTCAGGATTGAAGCTTTCTGACGGCAGTTCTGTCGCCGGACTGAAGCCGGGCATGTTTACTGGCGAACTGAATCGGCCGTGGCCGGTATTCGGCCAGTAGCACACACCGTCAGCGCGCACCTCGACCAGATGTTGCTGACCACTGCCGGCCATGTCACTGAAGGCAACCAGCACGCGGGCGTCCGTTCCGGGAACCGGCAGGGTAACCCCGTCCGCCTGCATGACTGTCTGCGCTTTGCGCCAGCCATCCTCTGTTCCGCTGTAAAGCCGCACGCTTTTCGGCCCGATGAGCACCAGATCCGTCAGACCTGCGCCGATAATATCTGCCAGCTGCGCGTGCGGATGGACATATTCCACCGGCAGGGCAGACAGCGGCGTGAAGTGGTGCCACTCACGTTCAGGCGTCCGGTCATAATACCCGTGCACGCCGGGGGCGGTGACCACCCATTCCAGCTGCCCGTCACCATTGAGGTCTGTCAGCAGGCCGCCTTCGCGCAGGGTGGGAATGGCAGGCAGCGGGCGTGGCGTATCCCAGGTTACCGCGTTCTCACCGGCATTCGGCTGGCGGATCGGCGCCCGGTACCACCAGGCGCCGCTGTCCTGATACAGGATGCCTGCCAGCCCTTCGCCATTCAGATCGACCATCTGGTACGGCTGCAGCAGATTCAGTTTGCCCATCTCTTCCCGTGGCTGCCACTGCACTGTTTCCGGCGGGGTGAATACCTGCCAGCCATACGCCAGCGGCGGCAGGGCGCACAGTGTGCCATCCGGCTCATACGCCACCTGGCGGACCCTTTTCAGGATGGTCACGGACGGGGATTCATCATAGTCCAGCCAGAGACGGGCAACCAGCTGTGGTGTCTCTCCCGCCTTCTCCTCCCCCGCCAGTGCCGTAACGGCGTGATACATCAGCACCTGACGGCAGAGGCGGCGGTTACGCACTTCAAAACCGTATTCCCAGCCAGAAAAACGGTCCTGCCGGCACGGCCAGTTGCCGCGTCCCGGCGCGAGCCAGTCCGGCGCCACCGCTAACTCTGTTCCCCGCTCACCGTAATCCAAAACCAGTGTGAACAACCAGTCATCCGCGACGGGAACGGCAGCCAGCCCCGGCAGGTTACGACCGGCCTTTTTGTTGCCGTACCAGACCGCCACCAGATAGCGTTGTGCTATGGCAGCGGGATGCGCGCTTTTCTCTGCATCATCACAACCACTGTCATCCTCAGCCCGGTATTGCCAGTAGATCTGCTCACCGGTCAGTGACACTGAAGACTCGGCCAGCCAAGTGGCCGTCTGAGCCGGGCTGTCCGGATTGCTGATGCGGGCCTGTGCATTCCTGCCCAACAGGTGTACCTGCCCGTCCGGGCTGTACAGCACCCAGAAGCGCTGGTCGGTCTCGTCCTCCGACACCCAATATTCCAGGCGGCTGAAGCGGGTCTCGATACGCGATCGGTAAGCGTGGACGGTGTAGCGGCCATTCAAAGCGGTATCCAGCAGTGTCGTGACGCCAGCACGAATTTCCGGCGTACTGGCGGATGTCAGTACCGGTACCAACACCTCGCCGTCCGGCCCGGTGAATTCATCCGTTTCGTTATAGGCCGGAACGCCATGCTTTGTGCGCAGACGGATGGCGGGCGGGCTGATATCCCAGCCCATACCGAACGGCCCGTTACCGGCCCGGCTGTGGTAACTCAGTGTCAGGGCGGGCGCATAACCCCGGCCGTCACTGACCGGCAGCGGAAGCGTCAGCGTGGCAGCTCCGTCCGGCCCGGCGGCGGCCATATCCCCCTTCAGGCCGGTTATCGCCCCGCCGCCTTTGGGCAGTGACGGTGATTCAATCTGTAAAGGTGTTGTATTCTGCATGCAAAAACTCCTTACAGGCTCCCTCAGGAGCCTGCCTATCACAATATTTTAATTAAGAACGAATGGTATAGCGGATATGCAGAATGATATCGCTCAGGTTCTCCAGCAGCGCTTTCTGCCGATCAGTCGCATCCGGGAATTTCAGCGCCAGACTACCACTGTCATCCACGGGGATACCTTCAAACGGCAGGTAGCGTGCGTCGTTAAAATCCAGCATAAACTGGCCGCTGTCATTCATCCCGTGAGAGACGGCAATGGTTCTACATCCACTTGGCATGACGATGCTGCCACCGTAATTCAGCACGGCCCGGATATCTTCATACGGACCAACCAACGTCGGCAAGGTGACACTCACTTGTTTCAACTGACGGGTATTACCGAGGCTTTCGGGATAGTCGCTGAAAATTCTCAAATCAGACAATCGCACTGAAGCTTCTATCTGGCCGCTGCTGAGTTTCAGCACATTGCCGGAAGGGCCTGCGCTGCCTTTCCCTTCACGAAGGAATTGCGTGAGTTTTTCTGTCAGGCTAAAACTGTCTGATGATAAAGCCTGATAGAACTGCGCCAACGAGACGGTACGGGTCACTTCCAATGCCCGCTCATCACGCTCCAGCCAGGCTTTTTCCATTTCTGCCAGGTTCAGCAACAGTGTTTCCCCTGCCATCAGACCCGCAGTCGTGCCGTTCCAGGCACCGCCACGGATAAAGGTAACACCATTGTCGGTCAGTTCGCGGCGCAGCGCTTCCTGTGCCATCAGGCAGAAGGACTGGGTCAGGTCAAAGAACTGGTAATAGATGGCGCTCAGCTTGCCGCGCATCCAACTGTAAAGGGCTTTGTTCGTGAACTTACGCTGTAACAGCTCTAACTGAGCTTGGGTCTGCGCTTGTTGGGTTTCCTGATACTCCACCTGCATCTGTGCCGCTTCACGACGGATTTTCAGGGCTTCCAGTTGGGCATCCATTTGTCTGACTTCACCGTCAGCATTATCACGCTGAATTTCCCACTCCTGACGGCGGCGGCGATAAGCTTCCGAACGGCTGATTTTGTCTGCGGAATATTGGGAAGCTGTCGCGGAAAGCGACATCACGGAGGCGGAAGCACGCAGTGCTGCCCCCCAACGACTTCCGCCACAAGCGAAACCGAACACGTTTGGGACTAAGTCAGCCACGCCTTCTGCTATTGAGAGCGCCTGCCCGGCCAGAGACTGACCTGCCGCCGCATCAAACAGCGACATCGCCCGCAGTTCTCCGTGGTTGATATCTTCGTCATACAGCTGCTGGTATTTTTCCAGACGATTTTGTGCACTGCGGCGGCTCTCTGCCAATACGGTGATATCAGCATCCACTTCATCGACGGTTCGTTGCTGAATACGGATGCTCTGTGTCGCCAGCTCCATGCCCTGTTGAAGTAACAGAGTAGTGAGTTCATCGGCATCATCATGCTCGGCCATACTGAGCAGGGAGGTTCCGAACTGAGTCAATTGCGTCACCAGATTGCGGGCCCGCTCCAGCATCACCGGGAAGCGGTATAATGACAAAGTACCGGTTGGCAATGCACTGCCGCCCTGAGACGCCTGTACCATGCTGGTGAGCAGCGCTTTCGGATCGGTGGGCTCAGCATAAATCGCCAGCGATAACGGCTGTCCGTCAATGGAAAGATTGTGGCGCAGGTTAAACAGGCGCAGACGCAGGGTTTGCCAGTAATCGGTGAGCGCCGGGTTATATTCCGGCAGGAACAACCCGACCAGCGAATTAGCGGTACGGGGCTGAGTAGAAACCTTTCCGCTGTCCAGCGCCGCAAGATCCTGCTGATAGGTCGCCTGCACAGTTTGGCTGGCCGCCACAGAAAGGGACGGTGCGGCCCACTGTTGACTGCCGTAATCCTCCGGCTCATCACCCAGCAATTCCAGAGCACGCACATACCACATTTTGGCTTCATTCAGCGCATCGCGGGTCAGTTCACGATAGGCCATATCGCCGCGCAGAAGAAGTTGATCCAACAGGCGCATAAAGGTGGCAACCTTGTAGTGCGTCGGGTCATTTTGGGCAACGGCATCCGGATCAATGGCATCCAGCGGATTGGCATTCCAGGAAGTCGTCTCTTCCAGCGGCCGGCAGTTCCAGATCCAGGGCGCGATTTCCCCGTTAACGATATAGCCGGCGGGATTGTAGATATAGTTCATCCATTTTGTGGCTTCGTCGAACTGTTTTTCCTGTAACAAACGCTGGAAGCACATCATTGAGGTGTAGTAGAACAGTTCCCAGTAATAGAGTGCACTGGCACTGTTAAAATCCAGTGGTTCGGTAGTTTCGCCGTTATGTATTTGTATGTTAGCGAACATACTGATATCCGAATTGTTATTAATACCTATTTCATCATTATCATTTCCCACATATGTAAAGTGTGCACCATTCCAGGAACCATCATTGGGGTTCTTCTGGGTAGTTAAAAATACTTTGGCAATGAGTGTCCGATGCTGTGGTGTATCATCCAGGGGAATAAAGAGCCGAACAGCGAGTTCGGTGTCCTGCAACAGGCCTGAGTAAATAGCATGTACATTATCATCAACCACATGTTTGAGGTTGAGCTGGAATGCCCGGTTGGTGCCATGTGTTGCCGAATGGTAAGGAGGCAGGGTGAAAGTGGCATAGAAACCTTTACCCAACTGAGGTTCCGGTAATCGCTGGGTTTCCATTGTCAGGATAGTATCAATACCCGTGTTTGCTCTGGACACCAGTTGAGGTGCCAGCAGGGTATTAAGACGAATGCGATAAACACCGAGTTGCATATATTGCGCACCCGAATGGGTTTCATGCAGAAGCAGAATATCTTCCGGATTATAATTTACCCGTTTCACTAACAACGTATTATTGATTTTACCCAGCACTCGCCCGTCTTTGGCTTTGGTCTCAAAAACGATATCCAGCGGAGCAATATTATTGGTAAAGGCCAACGATGAAGCATCAATTTCCAGTGGCTTAAAGGTGTACTGCATAGCATCAAAACTGTTTGCTGGCTGGGAAATCACATTGGCACTGGCGGTAAACGTCTGGATTTTGCTGCCTGCCTCGACGGTAATTTGGATCCCTGCAGAGTTTGCGCCCGTGTCAATTTCCAGCCAGCCGGATGATTGATAAATTGTCCATGGGTATAAGTCACTAAAATGATTGGTACGATTATCCATCCCTTTAAAGGTCACCAAAGAAATTTGACACTTTTTAAAATCACTGGTTTTGTTGCTGCCAACAGCAAAAACCGCGTTTCGGGTATTGAGTAGCGGAAAATCAAACAAGAAGAGTGGGGTATTAATAGGGATATCCATGGCGTTCAAATACAAAACTTGTCTGAAAAGAATGGGAGCAAAAGAAACATCTTGTACTGAAGCGATATAGTTTTTCGTTTTATTATAAACAGTGATGGGCCCGCCACAATCTTTAGAAGTCCCCCAAGCATTAGCATGTCTGGCTGAATCTGCGATAATAAATGCATCACCAACCTGTGATTTGCCGTCCACCCCGGTCAGTTTCATGGCACGGATTTGTTTATTTCTGATGACATCACTACCGCCATGATATCTGACCGTGAAGGTCGCATTATGCAGCGTAATATTTAGGCTGCCACCGGCGTATTGACTGGTTATCTGCGGTATATTCCCGTTTTCCATCACCGTCAGATTATAGGTGCCTGTAGCAGACCCCATCTTCAGCGAGGTAGGTATTTCAAAATCCTGAGCGAAACGATAGCTGGCCTTTCTCACCAAGTTATTATCTTTCGTGTTAATGGTATCAAAGGTATTTTTCAACTGGCTGTAGCGGCTTAGTGCCGTGCTATCCATCTTTTTCAGGGAGCCATCGCCGTAAATGACCATTCCTGCCACATTTTTATTGCTGTCACCGAAATCTTTATAACTTTCCTCAGTTTTGTACACAAACACCAGCAAAGTGTCCTCACCCTGAAAGCCTGATGCGACCAGCCCCAGTCGTTGAGAGTCAGGATTATCACCAACAACAGCTATCACCTGATCCGTAATATCGTAAGACCAAGGAGCACTCCAGCTACCATCATGGCGCAAAAACGCCAGTTTCAGGGTAAAACGGTCATAGGTTTTTACTGGATCAGTGCCGTTTTCCGCCACTTCATCTTTTTCTACCCAGATAAGGTGCAGGCGTTCCCTGAATATGACCGGACGTACCGCATCCTTGTACGGGTTGACCGCCGTATCAATCTTCGTCCACTCTTTCCACGCATTGGCGGCCAGTTTACCCGCCTGCATCCGTGATATATCCACGTTACGCCAGTAGTACTCCGGCAGGTTCTCCCGCGTTTGGCCGACAAACCAGGTCAGCCCGGTGTTGCTGTTAACATTATCATGATAGGCGCTGACCACTTTCAGATCCGCCACGGTTTCAAAGCG
This sequence comes from Xenorhabdus littoralis, assembly GCF_033949345.1. Taxonomy (NCBI): domain Bacteria; kingdom Pseudomonadati; phylum Pseudomonadota; class Gammaproteobacteria; order Enterobacterales; family Morganellaceae; genus Xenorhabdus; species Xenorhabdus littoralis. The sequence goes on along the minus strand of NZ_VCDP01000092.1, from coordinate 5,529 downwards.
GGTCAGGTAGGTTTTAAAGGCCTCTTCCACCGTGTCCCGGCTAAGTTTACTCTGGCTGATGTTTTCCAGCAGTTCATCCATCATCCGGGTCTGCCCGATACGCTGGGTCGGGTCAATGTAGTTTTCCGGATAATAAACCAGCCGCGATACCCCGCCCCAGGTACTGTAACGGTTATTCACCGTCCAGTCGGTAAAAAACTGGCGGGTTGACACATCGGCACGGGCATTAGGCTCTATCCGGTTCAGCGCCCGGTTGATATAGAGTTGAATACCGGCAATGGCCTCTGCCAGCCGGGTGGTTTTCACGGCAGAAGAGACCTGATTATCAATCAGGAAATAGCTGTACAGGTCATCCCGGCTGTGCAGGGACACCCCTTCTGGCTGGATATTCGCCAGAAACCAATTGGACAACACCGAACTCAGGCGCTCTGCGGTATAATCCGCCAGCGCCTGGGCCTGTTGTGTACTGAGTCCGGCTTCCATGTTTTCTGCCAGCGTCTGCCACTTATCCCAGGCAGGCAGATCCGGCTCGGCTTTGTTTGGCGCGGTCACGTAACGGATATTCACCAGCGTACGGATAACCGACGGCATCGTGTGCAGTGCTAATGCCACATCTATCCACTGCAACACGGTGTTGATATCCTGCCAACACTGAAGGCGGTTCACGCCGGAGGAAACGATGGCCTGCGTTACCATACTGATGTCCAGCCCCATCACGGAGGCCAGTCTGTCAGCCGTGAGGGTCTGCTGGCGCAGCATATCCAGCGTGTCAGAGCTGGGATTACCCAGTCCATTAATCCACTGATGGAATCGGTAGAGTAAGAACAGAGTATCAATATTGTGTTGTCCGGCGGGTTGACTTTTTGCGCCCAGCACGGTGAATCCGGAGATGACCAGCACGGATAGCTCTGCTTCACTGAGGCGCAGTGTCTGCACGGAAAGCGATAACTGTGCCATCACATGGCAGAATTGGACCAGTTGGGTAGTTTCATTGGCATTTAACGACTCTTTCAATACCAGTGTCATAAACCCGGCAATATTCAGGTCGCCCGGTCGCAGGTTATCGGTCCACAACAGGATATACCGCGCCATATCCGGTGACGCCAGATGCAGCGTTGCAGCAATAAACGGCGCAAGTATTTCAGCCTGAAGCTCCCGATTGTGACTCTGCGCCATATCTTCACTAATACGCGGTCGGAGGGTATTGATCAGATTACTGATTTCAGGTGAAATATTTCCGCTGAACTCTGGAGTACATAATAACCAGATCGCTTCAGTGGTGATTTCCGCCTTGGTCAGCCATTGCGTCACCTGATACAGCCAGATAACCAGCCGTGACAACTCCCCGGAAGAGAGAGAAACCAACTTTTTATTTCTGAACGGTGAAAGAAAATACAGCATACGTAGTTCATTCACTGTCAGATGATGGACATTGGCCAGTAATTTAAGTCGGTAAAGCAAAGAAATAACGGAAACAGAAAGGGTAATTTCATTATTTTCCTTCAACACGCCAGCCAGGCTGACCAATTGGTGCAATTCACCATTGTTGACTGTTAAACCTCGCATCAAAGCAGCACAATCAAAGGTATTTTGATTTTCTCTCTGATCAATACTTATGGTGCTATCATTGGCTTCAAAAATTTTTCCTTTCAACGGAGGGGTATTAAATAACCGAGTAAATAGGCTGGGTTCTTTCCCATGACTTATCTGGCTGATAACAGCACCAGACAGAACTAAGGCCATAGATACATCAATACTATAACGTTGCATATAATAATGAACGAGGAACAAGTTACCCAGAACTTCATCGGTAATGGTTAGGTTGTTATTGACGCTCTCAATGATAGTACGAATATCTAACGGGGAAATGCCGACAGCTTTATAAAGACGGATAAGTTTGTTCAGTTTTAATAGAAAGCTTTTGAACGGATAGCTAGTCAAAGTGAATATGTATTTATTTTGATAATACGTATGTATAGCTGGTTTATAAAAGGTTATATTTAATTTTAAAGGAAATTGCTCTTTACTTAAGTTAAGAATATAGCTGTAAGGAAAGTTGGTTTTATTGGAGAATTCTTTTTCATTTATTAGATCATTGGAATTTTCACCTTTAGTTCCAATCCATAAAGTATCAAAGCCATCTTTAGCATCTAATCTGAAGTTTAATCTATATTGTTCATCATTTAATGGAATAAGTTCAGCATAATGTACCGTTCTTTCTATACCAACATCCCTTTCAATCAGTATGGCATCAATGGAGCCATTTTCCTTACTAATTAGTCTCAATAGTTGATTATTTTGATAATATTGAACCGATATATCAATATCATTTGTTACCAATCCCAATAACGACTCCAGTTCTTCATACTCCAAACCATAATAGCGGGCAAGATATGCAGTATTTTGAAAAATACTAACATCAATATCACCGAAATTAGATTGAATCAGTTCCTCTATATTATCCTCCTTAATTTCCTCAGTCAGGAGTTCATAAAGTTCCGGGGAGATATTGGCCAGAATGGCCAGTAATGAAGCCCCTTCCGCCTGAGCCATGACCTCCGGATTACGGGAGAGCGCTGATAAGGTGCTATCATGCGTCATAATGACCTGACGGATAGTCTCATAAGGCTGATGGTAAGGCGCGTCAATAGCCTGACGGTAAGTCGACAGGTTCTCCATCAATGCGTCCGAGTCACTGCCTGTCTTGCGGGTAATATGTTCCAGCAACAACTCGTTGGACAGTGTCAGAGTGGAGATTTCCGTATCCATATTGTTCTGGCTCAGCGCCAGATCAGCCAGATCCGGACGGCGATTATCAAGATGATAAGCTGAGCTTGTGAAATGCAGCTCCTTTGCTTCGCGATACAATTCTGTGAGATAGCCAGCCGGTGAAAACATGGAGGCCACTGAATCCGATTTCACAAAGGAAGAGGAACGGGCACCAAACATTTCATCATAACTGCGTGAAACGTTGTCTCGTTCAATACCCAGTCGGATAGCACCGGATAATTGTGGGTTGGCACGGGTAAAAATACGCGCTTCCAGCAAGCGATTATTTTTTTTCTGCTCAATAGCTTCATTATAGAGATGGCGAGCCTCTCCCCAACTGAGCTGGTCATCAAATGTTTTTCTCAGTTCACTGAAGGAAAGATGCTGAAGGTCTGCGAGAGTCATCGTCTGACCGTCGCGAGTGGGACTGATTTTATTTAGTAATACCGCCGTGCTATACATAATAACCTCAATTATTTTATAAACGATGTCTCAGAAAGTTGAGTAGACAATATTTTGTAAGCTACGCTCCTATGAGAGCATAAAAATCTGTGGGGCACTTATTATTCCCTTCCGTATGAAAATTATAAATTGCTGTTAAAAAAGATGTATATCTACATTAAAAATAACAGGGAAATAGATGGTCTATTTATTATTATATTCCGTATTAAAATTATAAATTGCTATTAAAAAATATATGTATCTACATTAAAAATAACAGGGTAATAGATCCTCAATTATGGGGAAATGTCACGATGCGGAGAACCGTTTTATTCATTGTTCGTAGAATTCACGATCAATGAAATTATCGCTAAGCGCAAGGTGATTTAAGAATCAAATTTGAGCCTGGATATCTGAGGAAATAAAATTAAGTGAAGAAACGGCTCACTATTTTACAGAAATTGTTACAGCATAAGTGCCCTACTGATTTTTATACTCTCTATAACCTATTTAGGGTTCCGGTGTGGAACCCCAGTTTTATTATTTTCCGCAAATAGAACTGAATTGTTCTATAAACTTAGGTTTTCCAGAACTACCATTGTATCTGGACACTTGTATACACTTACCATCAACAGTAGCCACTAAATAGTCACCTTGAAATAGAGCGCCACTGTTATATAACGGGATCCCGTATAAATCGGACTTTCCTGCAGAATGCGTATGACCAACAAAAATAGCAATAACTTTATATTTCTCCAGAAGTTGTTTGAATTTATTCAGTTCATCTTGACTACTTTTTTTTGCAAAATGGTCCTTGGCATCATGGAAGTTTAATATAATCGTTTTTCCCCGATTAGCCGCACTCTGCAAATCTTTTTCAAGCCATGATAGTGACGATTTTATTTTAGTGTCCGCACCAAATGTTGGGCTTAACGTAGTCGTATAAGTCGGGTAATTCTGGAGTTGAACATAATGCATATCCCCATAATCCCATGAATAAGCTAAACTTCCTGTTTTTTTATCTTCATCAAAATACGAGGAAAATGCTTCCATGTCCATTTTTTTATATTCGTTAATTCTATCATTCATATCCCATATGGCGGATAATGCGCACCCATCAGAGCTGGGTTCACCTGTCGTTGTGCAGTCACCCACATTATTAGCATAGTCATGATTCCCTAATCCAATGAAAAGTGTGCTTGATAGTCTCGATGTGTAAATTTCATCAAAACTTTCTCTGCTATTCCGTCTACCAAATTCAGTGATATCACCATTAACAATCCCAAATGCGAAATTCTTATCATTTTTTAACTCTTTTATGCTACTTGAAACCACCGCATTAAATGACTCCCATTCAGAACGGTCCTTGTTTGGGTTATTACTACTGGTATTTAAACGAAAAGGTTGAGGATCTGACATAATGAGAACATTATATTTTTTCGCTGCATTCTTTTCATTAACGTAGACCGTATATGTGTTGCTCGCATCTTTTACACGATATATATCGTACAATTCGTGTGGATCATTTATCGACAAATTATTTTTAACAGAACCCCAATGCGATAAGCTCCAATAAACGTCAAAGCTTCCTCTATAAATTGAATATTCTACATTACCCTCAGTCCCTGCAGTTAAGGTTCCTTTAGTAGAAAATGAATCTCTTCCATAAGGCTGAATAGTTGATAGAGGTTTGGAAACCCAGTTACCCCACTCTACATTTTTTCGAATGACAGAGAGGCTATATTGAGTGTTATTAACAACAGTGTATTTAACTATGTCATAGGTTTTAGTTGATACATGTTCTTTGTTACTACTACATCCAAATAAAAATAATATTACTGCTAAGAATAAAATTCGATAGTTAGTGGCCATTTTTTAATCCATTGCTTGCGGTTTAATCTATTTTCTGGTGTGTAGCGCCGTACCGTTCAGATTGTCAGTGTATACATCAAGTGCATGAGTCACTCCATAAGCACATCCTACGATGAATGAAGAACTTCACACTGACTTCTTGTAACCTGAGCTCCGTTTTCCCGTGTCACACTGCGCCTCCAGTCAGGCAGAGAATCTCTGTGACAACGACGATAATGATAGAGATTAAAAAAAACAAAAAAAACATTATACTTTTAAATTCAATTAAAAAGGTTTTTATTCTTTATAAATACATATTATAATAATTAGCATCCAGTAATAATAAAAAAAAACACACGAAGCAGCAGTAAATACGCCTTTAAAAACAGGGGGTAGTCATTCACTCCTTTTAAATAAAACCATTGACGAGCAAATGGAAAATCTATAGATCTGTTTTTTTTAAGGAAG
>NZ_VCDP01000091.1:0-5470 GCF_033949345.1 Xenorhabdus littoralis | reverse complement strand
TGCCGGCCCAATTGCAGGCGCACACCGATCCTCGTCGGTGTCATATCGATTTGAGTCAAGCCCCGTTAATTACCATCAATATTGTTCAAGATCCTGCCAGCAGTGAATGGCTGTTGGCCCTGAACTTCCATCATCTAATTGGCGATCATATGACGCTGGAGCTTATCGTCGCCGAGGTTCGTTTACTGTTGCAAGGGCAGACAGAAGCTCTACCTGCTGCACTACCTTACCGCGACTTTATCGCTCAAATCCTGAGCGTGCCCGCCTCCATGCATGAGAACTATTTCCGCGCCCGGCTCGCTGATGTCGATGAACCAACCGCACCCTTTGGCTTGCTTAATGTACAGGGTAACGGCGAGGATATGACGGAAGCCAATTTGCTATTGGATACCACACTAGCGCAAGCAATACGCATGCAGGCCCGCCGTCTGGGTATCAGTCCGAGTGTTTTATTCCATGTCGCCTGGGCCCAGGTACTGGCACAAACCAGCGGCCGTGACGATGTAGTCTTCGGGACGGTGCTGCTTGGCCGTCTGCAAGGCTCAGCCGGCGCTGATCAAGTGATGGGGATGTTTATCAATACGCTGCCAATGCGGGTATCCCTGGCTAATCACAGTGTACTGGAAGTCGTGCGCGCCACCTACCGCGATCTGACCGCGCTGTTGGAGCATGAACAAGCCCCCTTGACGCTGGCACAGGGCTGTAGCGGCGTGAACCCACCGTTACCGCTCTTTAGTGCCCTGCTTAACTACCGCCATAGCCAGCCAGGTACGGCTAATAAGGTTTGGGACGGTATGCGTATATTAACCACAGAAGAACGCACTAACTATCCGTTGACCCTCTCGGTGGATGATCTGGGGGAGGATTTCAATTTGATAACCCAGAGTGTTGCAGGCGTTGATCCCGTCCGAGTGGTGGATTATTTGGCTACTACTATCAGCGGCCTGATTGAAGCTCTGAAAACCGAGCCACAGCAGCCTGTTCTGAGCCTGCCGATCCTGCCTGCCGCTGAGCGTCAGCAGCTTTTGGTCGATTTCAATGCCACACAAGCGGACTTCCCACAGACGGCCCTGATCCATGAACTGTTCGAACAACAGGTTAAACGTACCCCTGATGCCATTGCCGTGGTTTTTGAAGGTCTGTCACTGAGTTATGCCGAACTGAACCAGCGCGCTAACCAATTGGCACACGCCCTGATTGAGTTTGGTGTGCGTTCCGATGATCGCGTTGCAATTTGTGTCGAACGCGGTCTGGATATGGTGATTGGAATACTGGGCATATTAAAAGCCGGGGCGGGTTATGTTCCGCTCGATCCCGCATACCCTAGTGAACGGCTGACGCATGTCTTATCTGACAGTGCACCAAAATTACTACTCACCCAGCAGCATTTACAGACGCATTTACCAATAGCCGATATCTCTGTCTGGTTACTGGACAGTGTCAAACACTTGAACACGGTTGCTCAACAATCTGTTGCCAATCCTGATCCGGCACAATTGGGATTACAAGCGCACCATTTGGCTTATGTTATCTATACTTCTGGCTCCACTGGGTTGCCTAAAGGCGTGATGATCGAGCACCGTAACGTGGTGAACTTTACTCATGCCCAATGCCAGATCAGTGAACTCAAATCCACTGATCGTATCCTGCAATTTGCCACGATTGCCTTTGATACTGCCGTGTCTGAAATTTTCCCAACACTGACTGTCGGTGCCACCTTAATTCTGCGCCCAGCGCATATTCGGATACCAGACACCGCCTTCAGCCATTTCCTGCAAGAACAGGCCATCAGCGTGGTAGATCTACCGACTGCCTTTTGGCACCAGTGGGTACAGGAAATGAAAGCCGGTCGTTGTGATTTCAGTCCTTCTCTGCGTTCAATCACGGTCGGCGGTGAGAAAGCCGAATACCGTCATCTCATCGACTGGCAATCCATGCCTGAAACTCAGCACTGCCGCTGGATCGATACTTACGGGCCAACCGAAACTACCGTCATTACCACCTCTCTGGCATTGGAAGGCGGCGAGGTACTGGACGCAACAGAAACACTATCGATTGGCCGCCCGATTACCAATACCCGCATTTATATTCTCAATACACAGGGACAACCTGTACCGCTCGGTGTCACTGGAGAAATCTATATTGCCGGTGCGGGGGTTGCCCGTGGCTATCTGAACCGTCCTGAGCTTACCGCTGAACGTTTTGTCTCCGACCCATTCAGTTCTCAACCGAATGCCAGAATGTATAAGACTGGTGATCTGGGGTGCTGGCAGTCAAATGGTACGATCGTCTATCTCGGCCGCAATGACTTCCAAATCAAGATCCGTGGATTCCGCATTGAACTGGGGGAAATAGAGACACAATTGGCTGGTTGCGCGGGTGTTAAGGATGCTGTAGTTATTGCACGTGAAGAAGATAATGGCGAAAAACATTTGGTCGCGTATCTCGTGCCACAGCCTTCCACTACGCTGGATGCCATCAACCTGCGCGAACAGCTGAGTACCCGTCTGGCGGATTATATGCTCCCCAGCGCCTTTGTGATGCTGGAGACCTTCCCGCTGACTCCGAACGGAAAACTGGATCGCAAGGCACTACCGGCTCCTGACCAAACCGCCATTGCCAGCCGCGAATATCAGACACCTCAGGGTGAAATGGAACAGCAACTGGCAGCTATCTGGCAAACTTTGCTAGGGTTGGAGCAGGTTGGACGTTATGACAATTTCTTTGAGCTGGGGGGACATTCACTGCTGGTCGTCAGCCTGATTGAACAACTACGCCAACGTGATCTGACCCTTGATGTTAGCGCTGTCTTCGCATCACCGACCCTGACAGCGATGGCGGCTCGCCTGACAACAAAAGCAGCTGGAAATGCCGCACTGAATGTACCACCCAACCTCATTCGTACTGATTGTGACGCCATTACGCCAGACATGCTGCCGCTGGTAGCATTATCTCAGGCGGAAATTGACGCCATTGTCGGCACCGTGGCGGGCGGCGCGGCCAATGTGCAGGATATTTATCCGCTTGCTCCTTTACAGGAAGGTATTCTGTTCCATCATCAGCTACAGGAACAGGGTGATGTCTACTTGTTAACTAGCCTGATTGCTTTTGATAGCCGTGCGCGTCTCGACGCTTTCCTTGATGCCTTGCAACAAGTGATTAACCGCCACGATATCTTGCGCACTGCCGTCTGTTGGCAAGGACTGACGCAGCCTGTGCAAGTGGTCTGGCGTCAGGCACCGTTGCCAGTCACTACCTTTGTCCCAACCTCCTCAGACAATGTATTGGCTCAGTTACAAGCGCACACCAATCTGTATCGTCTTAACTTGAGTCAGGCACCGTTGTTTGCCGCTGACATCGTCCATGACCCAGCCAACTGCGAGTGGCTGCTGGCACTGAGTTTCCATCATTTGATAGGCGACCATATAACGATGGAGCTTATCTCTGACGAAGTCCGCTTGTTGTTGCAGGGACAAGCAGAAATCTTGCCAACCCCGTTACCTTACCGCAACTTTATTGCCCAGACTTTGAGCGTGCCGCTTTCGGTACATGAAGACTACTTCCGTGCTCGACTCGCAGACGTCGACACACCAACAGCGCCATTCGGCCTGCTTAATGCACAGGGCGATGGTGAAGGCATAACCGAAACGCATCTTCCTCTAGATAACACACTGGCACAAGCAATCCGCAGTCAATCCCGCCGTCTGGGTATCACCCCCGGTGTACTGTTCCATGTTGCCTGGGCACAGGTGCTGGCGCAGACCAGCGGCCGTGATGATGTAGTCTTTGGTTCCGTGTTGCTGGGTCGTCTGCAAGGCTCAGCCGGCGCCGATCGGGTGATGGGAATGTTTATCAATACTCTGCCAGTGAGAGTGTCCCTTGCTGGCCGCAGTGTGCTGGAAGTGGTGCAGGACACCTACCATGACTTGACAGAATTGCTTGAACATGAGCAGGCGCCTTTGACATTAGCCCAACGTTGCAGCAATGTGATGCCGCCGATGCCATTGTTCAGTGCTCTACTCAATTACCGTCATAGCCAGCCAGATGCAGATGCTACAACTTGGGACGGCATGCGCCTGTTGGCGGCAGAGGAGCGCACTAACTACCCGCTGACTCTATCGGTCGATGACTTTGGGGAAGATTTCAGTCTGGTAGTCAAAACTGTCGCAACTGTCGATCCCTCCCGGGTAGCGGGTTATCTGGCCACAGCCATCAGTGGTCTGGTTGAAGCCCTGACGAATGAACCCCAGCGACCTGCTTTGAACCTATCAATCCTGCCTGCTACTGAGCGCAAGCAGTTACTGGTGGATTTCAATGATACAGAGACTGACTTCCCACGAGAGACCCTGATCCATGAACTGTTTGAACAACAAGTGGCGCGCACTCCTGACGCCATCGCCGTGGTATTCGAAGAACAGTCTCTCACTTACAGCGAACTAAATAGTCGTGCCAATCGTCTGGCTCATTATCTGCTTGCCATAGGTGTATGCCCGGATGATCGGGTGGCTATCTGTGTTGAACGCAGCCTGGAGATGATGGTGGGGCTACTGGCTATTCTCAAGGCTGGCGGCGCCTATGTCCCACTGGACCCGGCTTATCCGGCTGAACGGTTGGCTTATATGCTGGAAGATGCCGCACCAGTGGCCCTGCTTACTCAATCCACACTGGTTGAAATGCTGGACAGCAACCTCCCCAGCATATTACTTGATGCCCAGTTGCCATCTATCTTTGATGAGAAACAGGAAAACAATCTTGATATTCAGATGCTGGGGCTAACTTCACGTCATCTGGCCTATGTGATTTATACCTCCGGTTCCACTGGTCAGCCCAAAGGGGTAATGGTGGAACACAGGAATGTTATCAATCTTTACACAGGATTAAATATAGCATTTGCCCTCAAGCAACCGTGCCGGATAGCAATGAATGCCAGTATCGTATTCGACGCATCGGTGAAAAGTTGGCTCCAATTGCTTTCTGGCCATACATTGGTCATCGTCCCTGAAGCCCTTCGTACCGATGGTCAGACACTTTGGCGCTATTTTGCACGCCATGCTGTGGATATGTTTGACTGCACACCGATCCAATTGCAATGGCTACTGGAAGCAGGTTTGGGAACAACCTCCGGTTACCAACCCAAGCTGGCATTGATTGGTGGTGATAGCATTCCTCCTTTAGTGTGGTCCAAATTGCAACATATAAAAGCCACCCGCTTCATCAATGTCTACGGACCAACAGAATGTACGGTAGATGCCAGTCTCTGTCCGGTTGATTTATTACTGTCGCAGCCTAGCATCGGTCAGCCAATCGCCAACACCCAAATCTATATTCTGGATGCACAGGGTGAGCCCGCGCCTCTCGGCGTTATCGGTGAGCTCTATATCGGCGGCATCGGTGTGGCCCGCGGCTACCTTAACCGCCCAGAGTTGACAGCGGAACGCTTTATTCCCGACCCGTTCTCCCCCGTATCGGG
>NZ_VCDP01000090.1:0-5693 GCF_033949345.1 Xenorhabdus littoralis | reverse complement strand
TTAACCTGAATATTCAGACTCAGTAACAACGCGCCCAAACGCCCCGCGATCCGAATGCGGTCATGACAGGTTTTATGGCTGCCACCGCCCTGTCGGGCAAAAAACTTTAATTCCTTAATCAATCGACTCATCGATTTCTCCTTACTCAACCTTTCTACATGCGATCTCTGGCGCGCGACAGTACGGACAAAGCAGGAAATACCGGCTTTACCCCCTGACGAATATCTGTGCGCCAGAGTGAACGCGTGTTGAGGTATTGCGGGGTATCGGTTGAGTACGCGGTACTGCCGCCTGTATTAACAGGTCATCCCCACTGGCAAAGTTCCAGCCTCGATATCGTCAGGTTTTCCTTTTGATGATTTTTCAATCTATAAAATGCAGTGTCAGATTCACTGTGTGGTTAAGTAGGCGTGAGCCTATCATTGTCAGATTATTCTTTTGCTGCGGCGTCACTTTCAGCGGTAAACCGACAAAAAGTGACGCCTTAAATCCGCGAACAGTTAGCAACAATCGTGCGAACGTTGAAATGCCAGCAGGCACAGCAAACGCCGCAAGGTGCAGTGTCAAACGATAGTTATGCGTTAATTATTTGGATGCAGAAAAGTTATCTGCTGAATATTTCAAACAGAGATCGTAGAAGTATGAATGTGGTGTATGAGAATAATTTTATGGTATGACGTGAAGTGCATGATTCAGTGTTCAATGCGCTTAGGTAACAGTTTAAAAACACCTTTTGAGGTATTTTTTAGTTTAAAAAACCTTCATTGTTAGACAAGGGGTTTATGTCTGACAATATCTGCTTCCAAAGGTGCGCAGACGTACCGCAATACTTGCTCTCTCTTTCAGGCTACGAGAGTTTTTTATTTTCGCTAAGAAGCGATTTAAACCAAATTAGAATAACTTATTTTTTTAATCACGGCAATGAAAGTTGGTAATTTGAAGTAATATTATAGATGGTAAAAATTAAAACTTTTATTCTATTTTTACCATCTATATGTCTATTATGAATTAGTATCATCGAAAGGAAAAATAAAGAAAGGATCACATTCTTTCGAGTTACAACCTAGATAAATAGTATTATTATTATTTTCAATGGTAGTTATACCACCACCATTTATATAAAAATTCCATATTTTCCCATTGAAACTAACCCTTCCTTCCATATCACATGGAGCATAATCAAATTCACGATGTGGATTATACTCATATTCATTACTTATCTTAAATATTTTATAAATATCATCTGTGTTTAAATTCCATTTTTTACATGCCTCTATAGTTCCCACTCCATTACTTTGAGACAATTTTAATCCCACGAGATCTATTAATTCTATTTTTTCATTTATAGAATAAGAGAAATGGCTAAACATCATCAAAATAAAGATTAGCACCTTCACCTGGAGCTTTGTAAGATATTTTATCATGTTCATATATATCACCATTATTTAAATTATATTTACACTTTAATAAATTAACTAATTTTTTAATTGATTCTTTTTGTTGTTCAGTTGCTTCTTGATAAGAATCATTCTCATATTTGGCAACAACTTCTATTCCTATGCTATCACTACTTGTAGGGTATCTGTCAGGGTACGATTTTAATTTTTCATGGGCATGAATTTTAGCTGGATTCCAACCAAAGCTATCTATTTTTTTTCTTTCTGCATTATTTTTACAAGTTCCTTCCTCTTTACATTTTGATTTTATTCTCCCCACATGCTCTGTAATTTTGTTTAAACTAGCTGTTTGTTTTATTGTGCCATCTTTGTCTACAATAAAATGCGTTCCAAATTTTCTTGTTCTAAATGATGATATTGCTGATGCCATAGTATAACTATCAGTTCTATGCAGAACGATTGCATTTACTGCATTTATCTTACCTCTCTCTAAAGCAGTAACATGATCTTGAATTATATCAGTATTTTTAAAAAAACCATCTTTGTTAACATATGGAACTTGACTTAACACATGCTTAACAAAATCATCTCTCGCTTCCGGAGGCGGACATGTAGCACAGGCTTTACCCGCACTCCATGTGTTATTTTCATCATGTTCAGATAGTTTTTTTATTAACTCCTCTTTTTTGTTAAAGCAGATATTATCGTTAAGAGCTGTTAACAGTGTTTTTTCCTTTTCATTGATAGGTTCCATCTAATCTTCCTTTTGACGATAAAATAACTGAATTTAAGTAAGAAATGCTGGTTAAATATAGTTCATAAACTGTGTTTTTTTGTATGAACCACAGTATATTTATATGTACTTTTCCAAATATCCTCAGCCAATACTTACACTACCCCCACCAATAACAATACCGCCACAATCAACGGCATCTCCCGTTCTAGCGGCAGGTTTCCCTTCAATAAACACAGATCCGGAACCTTCAGCTATCATCCGGGAATGTGATGAGTGGGATTCCAGAATATCCCCTTGTCTGGCTATATAGACACCGTCTACCTTAACACTGCTGGCACCAGTAATTACAGGTGTTGCAGGGCAATCACCATGTTTTGTACCCATATCACCGATTCTGATGGCATTTCCCATATTGTTTCTCTCCCGAATTAATTTTAATACATATATTGATTGTTATTAAATATTAAGAAGAAATTTTTTGGCCCTATACCAACCGGGAGTTTCATCATCAGTAAGTCTGGTTAAAATTGATTTATCAAACTCATCAATATCGAACTTTTCTTCTCTGATCACTTTTTTAAGAATTTCTTCTATAGAACGCATGTCTATTATTTTTTCATCAATCAGATAGTCATAGAAAAAAGCTAAAAATGGCATTGAGTTGACTATACTTATGCTTTTTCTTAGTTCTGACAATTCGGATAACAAAATAGAATAAAGTTTTTGTAAATACTTCTCTTTTTGCTTTATTTCTATCAATTCATACTGTTCTTCGCTAATTTTTAAAATCTTATATCTTCCTTTAGCATTGTCGGGAAAAGGTTCTCTGATTTTGGCAAAATTATCCGTGCGTTCTTCTTCAAGATAAAGTGTCGTGACCTGCGTGATCGGCCCTAAAAAACAGTGTACTTCCCAGTCACTCAATACGCCGAGAAAATCCCAGATATTGCGCGGGTCATAAAAACGGAAAAATACCGGTTTTTCCTGCTTAGGAAGCAGGACTTGCAGGTATTTCCGTAAATGCTGGCGCACGGTTTTCATATCTGCTGCACTGTGGACAAAAATTCCCCACGGAGTTTTGCGGCATTCCAGCCAGATTTTGACTTTTTCATCCACCTGTACCAGATAAGGGGCGATTGTAACCAGTTCTGACTGGAGAGGCTCACCATAAAGACAGGCGGAAGGCGGGTCATAACGCTCCAGCATCAAAAACAGATCGGGTTCTGCTGCCCCATCAATGATAGCGTAAAGCTTTTCCTGACTCATTCTTGTTTCTCCTTCTCTTTCATTGGGCAGTGAGCGACAAACATCGAACCTTCACTTGCCGCTGCAAGCAGGATGGCGGGATTAGCGGGTGCCAGTAAATCACCGGGGCTGCCACCGGAGTTCAGGTTGATGGCGGTACCTTTGATATCAATACCACCGGCATGAAGCACAACAAAATTTCCCCCGACACTCAGGGTAATTTTGCTGCCGCTTTGCAGGGTCAGATCGCCCTGCGCATCCACACTGACGACCCCCTGAATTTTTTCAGCCAGATCGCCTTTGAGCTGTAGTGAGCGGTCACCGTCAATCTGTTCAAGATAATTACCCGTGGTTTTATGATCCTGTTGACCTTCTACAGTCACCTTACGGTTATTGGCTATCACCAGTTCATCATCATGGCCGATACTGGTTGTACGGTCATAGTTGATCCGTTCTCCCCGTGAATTGCGTACCTGAATGGCGAGGTTTTTCTGCGCGTGGATAAAGACCTCTTCGCGATCTTTCTCATCCTCAAAACGCAGTTCGTTAAACCCTTCGCCTTTGTGAGTTTTTGAACGGATCGACATCTGGGTTTTCGCCATTGGTAGGCGGTTTGGCGGAATGTTGTTGGCATGATAAGCCCGCCCGACAATAATCGGCTGGTCGGGATCGCCGTGGACAAAATCCACCAAGACTTCATGACCAATACGGGGAATGGCGATCATCCCCATTAATTGCCCGGCCCACGCCTGACTGACCCGTACCCAGCAGGAACTGCGGTCATTAAATTCACCGTATCTGTCCCAGTCAAACTGGATACGAACGCGTCCGTGTTCGTCACAGAAGATTTCTTCACCTTCTGGTCCAACGACAGTGGCAATGTGTGGGCCTTCCATTTTGGGTTTTGGGTAAGGTGAAGGACGGTAAGAATTTTTTCGGGTGGTGAAGGTAAATTGATTAGACAGCCATGTGCCGCCATCGCCGGATTGAGTTTCATCTGCCTGTGGTTGCCGCCCAGAATGAGTAATCTGGATGAGTTGCCATTGGTCGTTGAACGTTTCTCTGGGGTGATCGGTCAGGTTAAACAATTGCCCCGGCCACATGGCAAAACTGTCACCATGACCATTGCCAAGCTGAGTATCCCGACGCAGGTATTCCAGACGATACTGGCTTGCCCGCTGGCCTAAATCATCATCTTTAAAGCGACTGGGAAAATCGTAATAATGATAGCTGTTCAGTACCCGCTGATTATCAAGGTTGCGCCCTTCATACCAGAATTCCCGGTTCCAGCGTGGGTTCTTAAACGTTCTGTCTTTAGTGGTGATATTGGCAACACCAATGCGTTCTGACCAGCTAAATTGATGAATACAGGTTGTTCCACCCGTGACGTCAGCTTCGGGACGATAAGGGACATTAATGACCTGATTAAGCGACAGACAGGAGTCGTGAAAAACAATACGTTGTTCATGTTGTTCCTGATCGAAAACGAAATAGTAAAAAATACCCTCATCCGCCAGTAAGCGCTGAATAAAGGCCAAATCGCTTTCATCGTACTGAACGCAAAATTCCCGTGGTGGGTGTTTATAACCCAGCGCGAAGAAAAAACTACGCACGCCGTTTTCCCTGAGCAGGTTTTCCACAATATCCACAACGGACTGATTTTGGAAAATCCGGCTATTTACCCGTAATGATGCGCGCCATAAAGGCGGCTGAAGGGTGATATGGTAGTGGCTGCTGTGTCGTCCGGTTGAAAGTAGTGAAAAATGGGTTATCATCCCGGTGATTTGGCGTTCAACTTGCCCGTTGCGATGCACGGCAAAAACGGCGTTTCCGTCAAGGACATCGGCAAAATTAATCTCCGGGGTTTTACAGGTCAGCGTGGCTTCCAGCCGGAAGGGGAAAGACAGTGATTCGTGTAGGGAAAAATCCACAACGGCAAAGGCTTGCTCAGGTAAATTTTCAGTGATGAGTGTAAAAACTAAACCTGAACGATCAAGTAGTTGATTGATTTTATCTATCACCCTGCTCATTTGTGCTTTCCATAATTTTTTAGTGTATCAATCCTTAATTAGTACCTGAATGGTAAAAATAATTTAGTGATGAAATTACAATTGTCTGTTTTGGGTACAGTGCGGAGCCGAATATAACAGAATTATTTATCTATTACAGTGCGAATAAAATTACATCAGTAAAATTGTGATTAACTTCTCTGACTAAATAAAATCAGATAATTACCTCACATTAATTTCGTGTAGTACGACAGATTAAAATCACGCTAACGCGCTACGCTTGTCTTCTCTGATTTATCTGGCTAA